>JBHLRT010000103.1:1538-6237 GCA_048882305.1 Candidatus Thorarchaeota archaeon | reverse complement strand
AGGCCGGTTTTGTACAGGATGTCAGAAAAATGTTCTTTCAATTCAGCGTCAACAAAGCTGTCTTTGCTGATTTCAACCTCATCGACTTAGGCTCTAAGAACTGTGCATGACCGCCTAATTCAGTTGCAGCAGCCTCAAATGACTGTCGGGTTCTCACACTTGGATTGTAGAAGAACATGAAGAAAGTCCTTCTATCAAGACAGTTGTTCAGAGGATGGTCATAGCGGTTTGCTTTCATCTCAAAAGAGAGGTCAAGAGTCCTCTCAAGTTCCTCAACACTCCAATCCTGTGTTGTAATAAGATCGCGTCTGTACAGACTCTTCATCGTTGTCACAATGGAACTGGACTCGATATCGAATTTGAGTCTATCGGGATTACTAATCTTGAACGGATTCATCATCAACTTTCGTAAGTAACTTAGATATGAATTTCCAGAATTCGTACAGGGAGCAAATCTGATTTCGAAAGGGATAAATCACACAGAAAAGAATCCAATATGATTGTGTCATGGCTTTCTTTAATGAAATGGATGCCGGGGAAGATGTAATTGCTTATGATGAAGTAGGTCTGCTTCATGTAAATGGTGGAACAACAAAAGGAAAACTCATCCTCACACAGTTGCGATTGGTGTTTGTCACGGGTGGTGAGCCCTCTAATCCCAAACTAAAGACTGAGCATGCAATCAATATTAAATCAATGGAGAGAGCTCAATTTATAAATTCCGAAACCCTGGGTGTTATCCTGAGTGTTGATTTCAATACCTCTGTTGGTTCCCATGTGGTTAGATACATTTGTCGGTTAGATTCAGCTGAAAAGTTCGTTTATCAAATCAACAAACTAGTTGACATAAAAGCTCTCGATGACTTACTGACTCGAAAGTGATAAATCAGACAGCAACATTTCACAAACGAGTGAGTTCTTTGGTAACCTTTGATGAGATTCAGCCAGGCGAGCAAATTCTTGTATATGATGAGGTAGGTCTTCTTCACGGAACTGGCGCTTTCACCAATGGCAAACTAATTCTAACGCAGATGCGTTTGGTCTTTGTCATAGGAGGAGGATTCTTCGGCCCCAAGCAGACAACAGACCACGCTATTGACATGAGCATGATTGATAATGTTACTCTAGAGCCTGCTGAAAATTTGGGTGTGATACTACGAGTAGACTTTACGACAATTGACGGACAACACACGATACGGTACCATTGTCGGCTAGCGCCAGCTCAGCAAATGGTTGGTTTGATCAATCAGAGAGTAGACATGGGTGCATTAAGATGATTGAGTACTCTGATAATTCATTCATTAAAAATAGAAAGTACCTTGGTCTGTTTTCGACCAAGGTATTAGTAATACTAGTACTCTGAATAATGAAGCATGAAGTAACTCGTGTCGTGTTGACAAGCAGGACACTTATCCGGTGGATGGTCGCCTTCATGAATATAACCACAGTTATCGCAGCGCCACTTCACCTTCTCCTTCTTCTTGAACATAGTACCATCTTTGATTCGTTCAGCCAAAGTGATGTAACGCTCATGGTGCCAAGATTCAGCTTTCGCAATCATGCGCCACATATGCGCGATGTTCTTGAATCCCTCCTCCTCAGCAATGTCAGCAAAACCAGGGTACATTTCAGTGAACTCGAACTTCTCACCAGCCGCTGCATGTCTTAGGTTTGACTCAGTATCTTCATAACCACCACTGGTGGGGAAGTCCCATTCAACCTTGATAGCCTCTGCAGCTCCACCTTCTTTCAGAGTTTTGAAGAACCTCTTAGCATGCTCTAATTCATGACCAGCAGTTTCTTCAAAAATCTTAGCGATGTGAGGATATCCCTCTTTCTTGGCGGTCTTTGCAGCAATTGTATATCTATTGCGTGCCTGAGATTCTCCCGCAAAAGAGGTAAGTAGATTCTTTTCGGTTTTTGTTCCCTTAAGACTCATTTCTCTCAACTCTCTCAGTGGAGTATAATCTCCACAGTACTTCTACGCTTTCGCGAGAATACGATGCCTTACTGCTACTAGTTAATAAGACTGTTCTTAGAGAGGTCTAACTTTCTGAAACTCTATTTGAGTTGGTCAGCAATAGCTTTTGCTAGGGTACGAACCTGTTCACGCTGTTCGTCCGTCGGTCTGGCTTTGACATGTACGACAGGATCAAGAATTTCGTAGCGAGCATCGGTAAGTTGTTGAATCATCTTCTCGACGCCACCCCCTTGCCAACCATAGGTTCCGAAGACACCGATAGGACGTTTGGGAAATCGTTTCCCTTGAATCTCATCAACGAAGTGCCACATTTTCGGGAATGGAAATGCATCGTATGTAGGAGCACCCAAAACAATTACTCCAGCACGAACAGTTTCAGTGATTATTTTACTGAGACCTATGTATGAAACGTTGAACATCTTGACTTTTACTCCGAGCTCCTCAAGTTCTTTCTTCAGATTCATGGCGATACGGGTAGTATATCCATACATAGTACCCCAGACTATTGTACATACCTTTTCGAGTTCAAGCCCACTCCACTCGTCGTACTTGTCAACAATCCACATTGGATCTTTCCGATAAATTGGACCGTGTGAAGGCGCAATCATCTTGATTCCAATTCCCAAATCCTTGATTTTCTTGATACCAGCCTGTACGAATTTAAAATATGCAGTGATGATTGTTCCAACGTACCGTTTCGCTTCCCACTCAATAATCTCCATATTGATCTCATCATCAAAGTGAAGACCGTTTAGAGCTCCGAATGCACCAAACGCATCACAGGTGAAGAGTAGCTCATCCTCCTTGATGTAAGTCATCATGGTCTCAGGCCAGTGAAGGAATTTGGCATGGACAAACTGCAGAGTTTTAGTACCAAGAGAAATTTCTTGAAGGTCATCAACGATTATCTCCTCCAATCCGACATCGAAGAATGATTTCTCCATTGCAGCTGCTTTGTCAGTATACACAAGTTTTGCATTTGGAGCAGCTTTAGCGATGTCAGGTAGTGAACCAGTGTGGTCCGGTTCCATGTGATTCAGAATGATGTAGTCAATCTTTGAAGGATCCACCAGTTCTCTGATGTTTTCTAACCACTCATCTGCAAAAGGTGCTTTCACACCTTCCACCACAGCGATCTTCTCGTCAACTATGAGGTAACTGTTATACGAAACACCAAATGGTATATCCCAAAGGTTCTCGAATAATTCAGTGTGATGATCATCAATGCCAACATAATAAACGCCCTTGGTCATTTCTCTGTGCATTTCCTTCACCTATCATACATGGGGATTAGTGTTCATCTGAGGGAGAGAAGATAAAAGACCTTCCCTATGCTCATGCATCAGTTACTTGTTAACCATAGTTAAATTTCTTTTGACCTGTCCATATTTATTTCTTGACTAAACTAATGGCTTGTTCAGGACATGTTGATACACAGAGACCGCATCCAAAGCATAGATCTTCTTTTGCCTGAAGTCCATCATCAGTCAATTCACGAGCTTCAAAATGACATCTATCCACACATGTACCGCAAGAAACGCAAACATCCATATCCGTTACTGATCTGTAATCAGATGAAATAAGTTCAGGGAACATCTTGTACTTCAAAACTGATGTGAAAACAACACAACAGGTCGAGCAACAACTACAGATTCTGTTTACCTCATCGTCACGCATCGCATAAGCCATATGCACCAGTCCTGCATCATGTGACATCTTCAGTGTTTCAATAGCTTCCTCTTTCGTAACTTCTCTTGTGCCTGCATATTTGTAGAATTCTTCATCTAGTAGTCCCTTTGCGCTATCCCATGCAATACAGGTATCTGTAGGTGCATCACATTTCTTTATCGTAGACCGACACATGCAATGCAACCTGTAGATGTGCTTCGCATCCTCAAGATAGCTAATTGCTTGATCAAGATGAAGGATCTTCTGCGATCCTTTCAACTCCACATTGACAGGGATTGTCTTTGCAGATCTCCAGTCTTCGAAATTCTTGGCATTTTGAAGAATATGTTCGTTCCACTCGCTAAACATCTTGTATTCACCGTTTATCCACACTGTCAGACCATTGACAATAACCTTTGACCAATGACATCATCTCCGCTTTCTTTTCTGTAACCAAACTGTAGAATGTCCATCTCTTCCATTTCTCCCTACGTAACCAACCTGCTTTTTTCATTGTTCGCAAATGATGTGAAATAAGAGGCTGCCTTGACTCATTGAGTGCATATTGAATTTCACATACACATGCTGATTCCATAGTCATTAACATTAGAGCAATTCCCAGCCTGATGCCAGACGTGAAGATGTTGAAGTCTGACTCACCTAACATACTTCGGTTCTTTTGAAGGACCTCCATCCGCTCTGGCGAATATTCAGCACAATCAAAGTCACAAGTGACGCCAGCCTTTTCTGCGGATTTCTTCCCACGCGAAGTCATAGATTTATCATATAAGTCACATTTATATAAATCAGATGCATATAACGAGATTTACGTTAGGCTGAGGAGAATCTACATGACATTCATTCATCAAGTATTCCTAAGAAGAATCCTCGACAGTATAGATCCAGTTTTCACAAGAACATTTCTTCCATGGGTTGTAAAACATCCAAGATACCTAAGTGCAGTGTTTCGGCTTGGTCGTTCGTATCGATGGGCATGGCGCCCCCGAACTGTGCGGCCTTCGCGAGGCCCAGGCGGAGGTTGCGGATCAG
>JBHLRT010000103.1:0-1528 GCA_048882305.1 Candidatus Thorarchaeota archaeon | reverse complement strand
CGATGGGCAGAGCAAAGGCGTGCTTTATACAAAGAAAGGAGGCTTCAGGTTCCATCGGTTATGATATTGAGTGTTACCTCAACCTGTAATCTTGTATGTCACGGTTGCTATGCTGCCTCTACTCGAACATCACTGCATGAAGATAGACCCATACTTAAATCATCTCGTGACTTGAATTTAGAGAAATGGCGCTCAATTATATCACAAGCCAAGGATCTTGGTGTATTCGGTTTTGTAATTGCGGGAGGCGAGCCGTTCCTTTGTGATGGAATTATTGACCTATGTTGGGAGTTCAATGATCTCTTCTTCCTAATTGTAACAAATGGAACATCAATCAATGAATCAGATTACGAGAAACTAAGAACAGCTTCCAATATTGCTATTGTTGTCAGTATAGAAGGTGATCGTAAATCCACTGATGATAGAAGAGGTCATGGAGTCCACTTCAAGGTCATTGAATCACTAAAACGCCTCTGGAGCATTGGTGTGCTCACAGGAGTATCAGCTACGATTACACGAGATAATGTACGCTTTTGGATGAATGCCAAAAATCTCGATAAGTTAGTCAATCGTGGGATACGTATCGGTGTTTTCATAGAGTACATACCATCTGAACAACCTTCAGCACCAACAAGACAGTCAATTTCACCTTGTTCGGATAATGGAAAGATGCTGACTATTCAACAACGCGAACAATTTCGTGAGTTTATACTAGAATATAGAACGAAGAATCCAATTTTCATAATTCATTCACCGAATGATGAGGAGTTCTTTGGAGGATGTGTTTCTGCAGGCAGAGGATTCGTTCATGTCACTCCAGCGGGAGACCTTACAGCATGTCCTGTGTCGAACATTGCAACCCATAATCTTAAGGAAACCACTCTGAAACAGGGGCTAGGAAGTCCACTTTTCAGAATGATACGGGAAAATGGCTTTATTCTTGAGAACCATGATCTTCCTTGCGCCTTGTTATCGCATCATGAGGATGTACTAAAAATAGCTAGGTCTGTTGGAGCCTATCATACAGATACAAGAAAGGCAATATAGCAATTCAATCCTCAACATCTTGAAGCGGATGTTCCAGCTTGTGGAGCTTATCATAGAGGAATTTAACAGAATCCCAACATCCAGGTCGTCGATACACGACTGCGAACTCGTCAGCATGCCCCTTGAACATTTCCCAGAATGCAATTAGTGCAATCGCTGTTGTTTCGGGAATGAAAGTATATTCAATAAAACCTCTCTTTACAAGTGTACTGAGACCGTCAAAGTATGATCCAACCCGTGTAAATTTAGCAAAGGCTTTAGGATTAGCTTCAGGACCATATTTGGTAAAAAAGTCCTCAACACTTTCCCACTTGTATAGGTTAACATCGTTGATGTCTTTGACGAACTCAAGCTCATAGAGTTTCTTGTGGAAATCCAGAAAGATTGCTAGCTTTCTATCACGTGTAAGTCGTCTAATAGAATGCAGTGTTGCGATTATTCCTATAATCACACTGCCTAAACCAAGAACGGCTGATATACC
>JBHLRT010000102.1:0-6241 GCA_048882305.1 Candidatus Thorarchaeota archaeon | reverse complement strand
GAGTAAGTTCCAGACATCTGCATATTGAAACCTGACCCGCCAGAAACCCTATAGTCAAAGATCGCATTACCGCTTGAGTAATCACTGACTGATGTATAAGTGCTAGCGCCATCATAATAAGTGTAGAGTGTAACCATATAGTCTCCATAAGCTGAAACATCTAATCCTGTAACCTGTGAATCGCTATCAATCAAGAAGGGACTTGACACGTGAGCCCGTCCACGCGAATAGTCATACCCAGACCAACGACTCTCAACATGGACCTGGAAGTTGGTGTCGTAGAAGACTTCATTCGTGTCGAAAATATAACCACTCCAAGCATTGCTGACGAGTCCAACAATATCACAATGAAGCTCGCTCTTGATCACTTCGTAAGTGTTCCCTGATGCGTAAGTGGTGACCGACCACTTGGTTGTGTTCAATGAGGTTTCTTCAAAGTCGTCAAAGAAGATGAAGGTAGCATCACCGTTTGATGTCGAATTGGCAAGTGGATTTCCGTAGTAAAGATAGATAGTCTGGTCAGTATCCAGATTATCATTTACCTTTACCCATACTGTGGCGCTTCCAGCATACGTATAGTCCTCTATCCAATAGCTCAACAAAGTTATGCCATCATCATCGGTGAAACGAAGGTCAGCAAAGTCAGGCTGGCAGTTTGATGAAAGATAGACTGTGTTTCCACTGTCTGTACCTGAGCCATAATAGACCTGAAGCTGAAGTTGATAGTCAGTACCTGAGCCGCTTCCCCCAACGATTGTATGAGACTTTCTGTATGTCCAATCAGGAAGCCAAGATGTCTGAGCGACGAAACCTGTCAGTGGGAAATTGGTTGAGTTTGTCCATCCTGTGAGATAAGCAGAACCCACAGAGTCGAGTGCAATGGCATTGGGTTTCTCGCTCTCAGAACCACCAAAGAAGGTAGATGATATCAGGTTGGAACCAGTCGAGTTCAGTTTGCAGAGAAAACTGTCCTGAGTGCCTTGCATGGTATCATTAAATGCATTCAGAATTGGGAACGTTGGTGAGAATGTATCGCCAAAGATGTAGAGATAGTCGAACCTGTCTACTGCAATACCATAGGAGTAGTCATCTGAAGAACCACCTAAATAGCTCGAGAAGTTCAGACTACTGCCATCTCCCTTCAGTTTAGAGAAGACAACATCATATCCTCCGTTGCTGGTGGCGTTTAAGGCGTTCACAGTAGGGAAGTCCGAGGAGTTTGAGTAGCCAGAGAGACAGATGTCATCATTCGAGGTGATGGCCAATCCAGTGGCAGTATCTTCGCCTGAACCGCCGAGATAAGTCCCCCACAAGACCTCATTGCATGATGGATTCAGTTTCACAATTCCGAAATCAGATAGTCCATTGCAGCTTGCGTTCATAGCATTTTGAGACGGCCAACCTGTTTCTACGGTCCCTGCGACAATGATATTTCCAGAAGAGTCAACCTCGATTGCTGTACCAATGTCGTCACCAGTCCCACCATAATAGCTCGAATAGACAACATTGCCTAAAGGATCAACAATCGCAACCAGCATGTCCAATCCCCCGCCATGACTTCCCTGAACTGGACTGACGGTGGGGAGATCTGTAGAATTGGTCCAGCCTGTCAGATGTATATATCCAGAAATATTCAATGCTAGAGAAAGACAAGTGTCTGAACTACTTCCACCCAAGTAGCTTGAGTATAGCAAAGTGGTCCCTTCGGGATTCATCTTGAGGAAGAAACCATCAACCACTCCATCCAGTGTACTATCATCAGCAGATGCGAGAGGGAAGTCTAAGGAGTTCGTTTCACCAACTACATGGATATTTCCGGCACCGTCCACTGCAATATCAGAGGCTGTGTCCGAATCCGACCCACCTATGAAAGTACAGAAAATCAGTTCATTTGTTTCGAGGTGATATTTCAGAAGGAAGGCATCACTGCCTCCAGAGTAGGTGTTCTGCATCCCGAACCTCACAGGAAAGTTTGATGAAAGAGTGCGACCTGTGACATAGACGAACCCATCGTGGTCTATTGTAATACCTCGTCCAACATCATCTGCAGAACCACTCACCACGGTCGAATATATCAGGGGATCGATAATGAGTGACTGAGTTTCATCATAATTAGATACATCAAATCCGTAGACACTCTCGCCCAATCTATTGAATTTGGTCTCAAGGGACTTCTCACCCTGGTATGAGACCAATCCATTATCAATGAAACCTTGTTCTTCTTTCTCAAAACGAAGTTCAGTGTCAAACATGTCAAAAGAATCATACCCTTCACATTGCACCTGAATGTTTCTATAATCAGCACCGGGATGTACAATGAATTGATATTTTACGCTCTCAGATGTTGAAGTGTATTCCAAGTCAATGCCAGGGTATAGGTCAGGATAGACGATTCTAGATGTTGAGCGAACCCCAACATAAGTTCCTCTATCCCCGAGGAAATAGTTACTCTTGTAGGATGCATATGATTGAGCTGTCGGAATTACTTCTTCGCTCCCAAGAAAACTCTGAATTATACTAGTTGTTGTATTTTCTAACCATATGAAGACTTTACTGACACCAAATCCAATCATACCGCCAGGAAAACGACCATAGTAGAGTATGACATCATTTTGAACTTGACCAAGGTTCTCATAGAATTGACTGTATAACATCTCCCTAGTTTTTGCTGTGATTAGTTCCTGATCGATACCCATTTCCTCAAGATTTTCAGACTCAGGAAGTATGTCACTACTGTCAACAAGTGCACCAATTGAAATTGGTATAGTTGGTACAAAACACACTACTGAGGATATCATCAGAAATAAGATGCATAGGTGGGAACCCCTCAATCTTTGACCTCCCATAACTGATATCTTTCTAATACTCTCTCCATAATATGCTTTACGAAATTCATTGGAGCGATTTGTCGTTGAAAATAGTAAGTTGCCAAGCATCATCAACTATGTAGTTGACACAAAGAAATACAAAACTCTAGAAATCTGTTTGCACACTCCATAGAGTTATTAACCGCTTTAATCCCCCAAAGAAGTGAGGGTTCTTTACTATGGTTAAGATTTACGATGCCATTATCATTGGTGGAGGCCCAGCTGGTTCTTCGGCAGCCCTTCATCTTGCATATCATCAACGCAAGGTGCTTGTCCTTGATAGGGGCACAAGTCCCATGCATTTCCATACAAATTCAATTCTGAACTTTTCAGGCTCTGTATACCATGAAGGAAGAAGTCTCCTCAGAAATATCCAGGGCGAGGCAAGAGCAGCTGGTGCAGAGTATAAAGAAGCTGATGTTGTTGAAATATCAGGTCGATATCCGAAGTTCACTCTGAGAACTCAACCAAGTTATCGTACAGATGATTCAAGTGAATACCATGCAAAAATCCTCTTAATCGCAACAGGTACAGCAAGAAAACACCCAAAGGTTGATGGAAAATGGAGGTCTTGGTTACCCGTAGCAAATGTGGGAAATGGTGCATTCTATTGTCCGGATTGTGAAGCACCTCTCTGCAAGGGTAAAAAAGTCTTAGTAGTCAATGTTGGGACGGTTGGGAGCGCTCTTCATGTTGCGAATTGTTTGTCACGGTTCACTGACTCCGAGAAAATTCAGATTCTCATGACTGAGGATGCATATGTTCCTTTTGAACATCAAGAGCTTCTGAAATTAGAGCAATCGCAATACTCTTGGACATCAGGTAAGATCAAATCAATTGATTTTCCAAGACCTGGAGTTGTTCAATCAGTTACCCTCACAGATGGGAGGAAACTGAAGACTAACGTATTCTTTGTTTCTTTTGTGGACTTAGCCAGATCTGAGCTTGCTCAGCAAATTGGAGTAGAAGTGGACGGAAAAGGCAATATCATCACTGACCATCGTGGAAAGACGAACATAGAAGGAATATGGGCAGCAGGAGATGTAAGGGCGATAACCCAACAGGTTGCTATGGCAGTGGGTACCGGTAATTATGCTGCAGTCATGATGAATCAGTTTTTAGGCAACGAATATGAAGAAGGAAAAGAATTCGACCATCCGGACTACAGAAGAGCGTTACATATTGAATGATTAGTGTCTAGTAAAACTGTTCGAAAGATAGTCTTATAAGATGAGAAATAACAATTGTTAATTGACTTGTAGTCTAAAGGAGATGCAGTTGCGTGAGTGGTACTGAAGCAGAAATTATGGAGATCATGAAAGACCAAATCAAAGTAGAACAAAAAACCCTGGAGAGACTAGTAAAACTCGAAGAAGAATCGAGGGAAACTGTGGTCAGACTCGCTTTCATGCAGCTACGTCTTGATACATGGAAACACATCAAATTTCTAGAAGGAATGATTGAACATCTCACCACGACGCCTTGTGATGAATGGTCTGCAAAAGTGGGACGCTACGCAGGAAGAATCAAGCTCGAGAGGGAAATAGAGTCGCTAATAAACGACCAGACTAAGATGGTTAAATTTGTTGAAAACGCCTTAAAAATAATAAAAGATCCAATAGCTCAACATATGATGGGGGGCTTGAGAGAAGAAGAAGACGGACATCGCGAGTATCTTTCAGAATGGGTAAAGCTGATTAATCAAGCGCCATTGCAATCGAAAAAGGGCGTGAAGGGAACAGATATAGTGTGTGATACAGATTAGAGAATAAGAGCCAGTCAAGGAGATATACAATTGCCAAAACTCAGTGACGTAAATGCAGACGCACCGTCATGTAATGATGCGATTGAAGACATAATACCAGCATATCGAGGTGGATTTATTCGTCAAAAAGATGAATACAAATTAAATGAAGAGGCAGTAGCCAAACTCAAAGAATTATCGAATGATTATACAATAGTCATTTTATTTGCCGACTGGTGTGGTGATGCTCGTCGTGCCCTCCCAGTATTAGCTCTTCTAGAGAAAGAGATAGACATACAGATCTATGCATTAGGGGGGATGACGAAACCTCCGTATGGTTCAGGAAAACTCTGGGCTGTGCCACCTTCACCTGCTGAGGTAGACATTTTTGACGTAAAAAGCAGTCCAACAATCATTATTTTTGACAAGGAAGGAAATGAGATTGGAAGAATCAAGACATATCCAAGAATGACTCCTACAATTGAGGAGGAGATTGTTAAAATCATTGAGGACTTCCAAGCATCCAAAAAAGAATTCAAGTAAATTCTGGAATGACTCTTTCAGCAAATAGCTCTAATCCTCTTTTACTAGGAAGGTCCTCAAACCGTAGCGTGAAGTATGTAATCCCAAGGTCAATTAATGATTCAAACTTCTCGCTAATCTCTTCAGGAGTTCCCATGACTATTGTAGCTTGCCACATGTCATCAGGAAGTTCAGTCAGACGTTTGATCTCTGAAGCATAACGGTCGCATTCCTTCTCATTCTCATAAATCCAAAACCAACAACCCCAAGAGAATACAATCTTCTTGAAATCGCGTCCAATTTCAGAGCATGTGTTTTCGATATAGCTTAATCTATTATTGAGATCATCTAAGTCCATTCCTCCGTAGATATCAATATGATCTGCGTACTTGGCTACTGCACCAAGTGTTCGATTTCCTCTGCCTCCTACAACAATGGGGAATGGTTTTTGCATAGGCTTTGGTTCACAGACTACATCCTTTATCTGGAAGTGCTTCCCCTTGTATGAAACCATGTCCTCTGAGAACATCAGATTCATCATTTCTATAGTTTCAAGCAGTTGTTCTAATCTGATTTTGTGTTTTGGAAATGGGAAACCAAATGCTTCATACTCTTTGGGAGTCCAGCCCAGCCCTAAACCAAGAGGGTAGAGACGCCCATTTGATATGTGATCAAGAGTTGCTATTTCTTTGATAAAAAGCGAGGGATTGGGAAGATACCTCATTGTGTTGGTAGTAAGAGTGCCCACAGTGATTTGTTCTGTAACAGCAACAATCGCAGCTAACATTGACATACAAGCGTATCTCGAAACATCATCCATGGGATGATCAGGTACGATTATGGAATCAAATCCGAGTCTCTCACATTCTTGGGCGATGTCCCTAATCACTGGCCATTCAATCTTGTCATACGGGGTGATATTGATGTTTTCACTGTCTGGTGCAACCGTTGAAATAACACGACTTAGTCTAGCTCCAAATTTTATATTCCGTGTCATGTAGACCATCTCCTAAACAGCAGCAGAAAAGAATGGAGCGGCATCTAATATCTCATCTTGTTAGTGCTGGCATTCACGGCAATTATCAAACCCCTTACCAGTGCAAACTGC
>JBHLRT010000101.1:0-6249 GCA_048882305.1 Candidatus Thorarchaeota archaeon | reverse complement strand
GCTTTTGATTCTGCATTCTTTTCAGTAAACGTAGGTGCGCAATTTTGAGTTGGCATAACCAGTGCTGTTCACTGGAACAATTTCAGAGTACCAGCTATTGCCTGAAGGAGCAAAGAGACTGATATTAACAAGAATACCTGCAAATTGCGCACCTACGTTTACTGAAAAGAATGCAGAATCAAAAGCTCTCAGATTCAATGACCTACCTGAAGTTCCACTTCCGGAATTTGTCATAATTAAATCTGTGATCATGTTAGCGCCTTTGCTTTTTATTATCCAGTAACCCCACCTATCAGGATATGGATACGCTGTAATGTTGGCATACCATTCAGGCCCATGTCCTTCCTGCCAAGTGGTAATGTTTACATCCGGGCGTAAGGGAGACCCAACATAGTATACATCTCGATTTTCTGGTAAGGAGATATTGAAGTAATAGCGATTATCATATCCTTCAGGTATGTCAGCAAAGAACCAAGTCAGGTAATCTACATCTGTAGCATTCGTAGCTTGAAAATTCTCACCAAACGAAACTGGATCCTGAGTTGTTACTGTGGTTGATTGACCTCTAGAATAAAGGTTAGTTTCCACAGTGAATTCAACCCAAATTTCACGGTCAGGATTAGGAGTTGATGGAGTGGGAGTCCATGAGAAGTCGACATCAACTAGACTTGTTGTCCAAGTGGGAGATGGAATTTGTGTTACATTTCCCAAACCGGGTACAGATGAGCCACCAATCATGTAATCATTTACATCAAGGCCATTCATTTGCAGATTTAGATCACTTGGATCAGTTTTGGTTTTGAGGTATAATTCGAAGTTATCAACACGGGCATAGGGATTGAGGTCAGGATTATAGTTAACAGTCTGTTGACTGTATAAACCGACAGTCACCAAAACACCATCAGACAAATCGAAGATTGACAAATCGGGAATTGTAATCAATCCGCTATCATACCAAACCATTTCTTGATTAATATCAGGAAATGATTTCTGCCACACTCGTTGAGTGTAGTCATTTGTTTCTATTGAAACAAAGATTGCGACAAATCCATCAGCGCCCCAGTCTGATTCAATCCAGTAGTCCAGACTGAACCCAGCCCACACTACATCTCCGCGATTCACAGTGAACGTTTGTTCAGCCCATGCTCGTTCACCCACTGAAGGATCTCCACCTCCAGCAATCTCAAACTCGACACAGTCATCTCCTGAACCGTGTCCATCAGTCACCCAATAAGCTGATGGGGCAGCACCTCCACCAACAGAAACAGAATTCAGAGTCCAGCTTGAAGGACTGTTCTCCATGTCAGGGTCTTGGACCCAAGTTCTGTTCTCCGTCAAGTCAGAGATTCCAACAAATAGCTCATGACCTTCCCAATCGGGATCCATTGGGATTGAAACAGATGTTGAGCTGGTGCTACTGTTACTTGGGAAATATCGCATTTGATTTCCATTGAAAGTGTCACTTCGATTACCGTAGGTTTGAGTTGGCAGACCAGAGGATGTCCCAGACCACATTGTCCAACCTTGTTGAGAGGTGACATACTGAGGCACAGGCTCAATTAATGGAATGGAAGAACTGCCATCCTGATTGAGATTAGAGGAATTCAATCTTTCTTGGTAATCACCTAGTTGCGAATAAGTAACTGCAAGAGTATTGAAGACCATTAGGAAGGTAAACATTGCGAGTAGAGTGATTTTAAGTGTGGATTTCATTCGTCCGTCCCTCCAATCTCTTCGAGAAGTGCATCTATCTCTGCTTTAGATAGGTTCTTGGCTTGCTCAATCATCAAATCGGCTTCTGTGTCTTCAATTCCCATCTTCAACAGACGCTCCTTCAAATGCAGAAGTTCTTCTTCAGTCAGACGTTCCTCCTCTTTTTCAGCAGGAACACCTTCATCTGCAACTTTCTCAGCATCAGCAAGCTCCCTCGCACGACGTGAACGTTCCTGCTTGAGAACCTCATTGATGAAGCCAGCCCTCTCGCTGGGTCTCATCTTGTCGAGATCTTGACGTAATGTGTCAACATCTTCAGGTGTAAGACCTACAACTGTGGCCAAATCAACCAGTAGATCCTCGACGTCCATAACTGTGACATCTACAGTAGACAAGCTGACATCATCCGCTGTCTTTTGAATTCCAACAGGTTTGAGATCCTCATTCATAATTGATAGAAGCATTTGACGTCTAAGAGGAACATTTGCAGGCTTTGGAATTCGACCTCTTGAAAGTGCACGAATCATTCCTCTAATGATTCGTAGCAACTTTGGAACAGATAATACTCTGAAATAGAGCGCACCTATAGCTGCTACGAATAATAGAAACATTGCACCATATTGGAATCCTTGAACAAGTGCTAGTTGTTCAGGGGTTAAATCAGCGTAGATATCGAATTCTACCTCAAAGTCTTGGTAGTCTACTTTGCTGAAAATAACTCGAAGGTTGTAATAGGCGAGGTCAGGTGCTCTGAGAGCAATCGTGTATGTCCCATTTCCATAATCAACATAAAAGTCAGTTTCTTCAATAATGGTGGTAGTACCAAGATTGCTTGTTGAGATGATAGTGATTTCTGCGTCAGTAATTGGTAGTGAGTGGTCCTCATCAAGGTATGTGAAGTTTAACAGGAACAGTCTACCAACATAGATTTTCTCTGGTAATGCAGAGGATATGACCCTTGTTTCAATTTCTCGTATTGTCAGAAGTACCACAATCTCTCCTAATGAATAGTTACCTCTTGAAATTGATATTCTAATCCTGTAGGGTGTTGAGCTGTCCTGAAGTGGTGTATCTAAGTCCGCCTCAGTGGGACCAAAAGCATAGGATCCATTATTCAGATTGGTTAATGGCACTGAGCCGAATTCCCAAGTTGCTGTGGCAAAACCATCAGTAATCCAAGCATCATGCATAGTATCCCAAAATCCAAAGAGCATCGTGTAATTATCATAAACTGGGAATACCATTGCCTCGTTGCCAGTAATTTCTGTTGGAATTGGATTAACGAGTAGTTTTACAAGACTTGTTGCAAATTTGAAGTTGTCCTTTCGGAATGAAAGTGAAATATCATGAGGAATACTTCCGGCCATGACCAGTGAAGTATTCACTGTTAATGAGTAAGTTCCGTTTCCAAGATCTATAAGTGATCCTCTAAACTGTTCCAAAGTATAATTGGTGATAGCACCAGGAATCCCCTCATTCGCATGCGTGTCATTGAAGTATAACAGAAATGTAACTTCCTCTCCATAGTAACCACTTTGTGTCGCAGGTGTAAGAATCACAACATCTGTATCAACAACTTCTACATTCAATGTAAATTGAATCTGCGAAAGCGTATATCCTGGACTCTCACTGTTGATTATTACATCCCATTCTCGCACGCTAAGATTTGCTGTGTCTATGAGGGCAAAGTAATATCCAGCTACGGTTGATTCGGTTAGATCGCCAACTAGAGGGCCACAACTATATTCGACACGTGCATTGCTTATGGGTAAGTTATGATCGGTGTTGTTAAGATAGACTGTAATGTTAGCAATATCTCGATAGTTCACTGTGACAACAAAGTCCGAGATTGCAACAAGATTACTAGTTAGCTCAGTAATTTCTATTGTAAGCTGCATAGACACACTCTTGTAATTACTCGAAGATGCCTGGATGAGAATATTGTGAATATTAACAGGCACATCTGAAACAACAAATGTTACAACATACTTACTATCGGTTTCTGACCAAACAAACTGACCAGAACCACCAATCCAGCTGTAGGTCACCAATCCATCTTCAATTGCAGTATCATTATCAAAGATGAGGTAATCAACCTCAATTGTAACATTAAACCCGTTAACAGTTGTAAGCGGGTCAATTGACCCTGAAATCTTGGATGCAATTTTGTCAATCCGTATCTGGAAATCTCTTTGTCGACTTTCATAGTTCAGTAAAACTGATCTCACAGTAATAGTATGTTCACCAGCTACTATCTTCCAACTCAAAATTGTGCAGGTGTATATACCCGGTGCACTAGCTGTCATATTGACAGTGATGGTTGATATTGTAAGATTGACGTAAGCACCAACAACAGGAGCACCATTTCTTGCATCTGTAATATTGGCTTGGAAATCAATTGATACTCCCCAGTATGGATTAGTTGGATTGAATATTAATTCAATCTGAACTGGCACAGCAGATAGAATGATGTCAGCGAGAATAGTTTGATTTTGATGCAGGTATTTTGAAGCATTGATAGAGAATGAATAGAGCCCAGCATCCATTCCAGATGTTTGGATTATCATTTCATAAACGCCCACATCGATTTCATGGATTGTTGCGATGGTTGGATAGGTCTCATTCCAATTACTCATTACTTCTGCATCCGGAATTCCTACACCGAATTCAATTGCTGTGTATGTGATATTTGCATGAATAGCGTCTCCCAAGTAGTATGTTACTCCTTGAGGAAGCTTGAAGCTGAGTGTAGTAGAAACGGAATTTACAAACACTGAGAAACTAAGGTTGGTCACATTCGAGTAGTATGGTGATCCATACCATGTCAGATTGACTCGGAAGAAGTATCTCCCTAATCCAGAGAGTGTTGTTGTATCAATAAGAATACGGTAAGTTCCATCGCCATTATCAATTATCCATTCTGTGAAACTTGTTGAATTCACAGAGGCAACTGAGATATCTGCGCCTGAGATTCCTTCGCTTGTGAGGTAGTCTTTGAAGTCAATTAAAGCGCTAATATTGAAAAAGTAGTAAGCTGGCGGTGTAGATAGAACAGACGCTTGTGTAAACCGCTTGGATATAGTCACCTGAGTGGACGTTGTGGAGTTCTCATAATATGGTGTCATATCACCCCAATGAAATTGAATAGTAATTGGATAGGCATTGACTAATGTCGAGGTTAGCAAAGTGGAGTTCAATATAATTAGGTAGAATCCATTCTGATTTGTAAGGCTATACTGTGAGTCCAGAATTTCTGTACCCATGCCATGAGTTAGAGTGAGGACGGATTTATCGAGAGGAATTCTCGAACCATTCACTTCATCCATCACTACTATCTGGAATTCGACATTACTTAGGAAGGGAGTTGTCAGAGGAGATCGAGTTACGGATAAAGTTGCATATCTACGGACAACATCGATTGATACGTCCAACACTCTGCTCTTATAGAATGGAGACCCGGACCTACTAGCTGAAACAGTTATCGAATATTGACCGAAGTTACCTAATGCGACTGTGGAAATTCTAATTCGGTAGTTACCACCTGCAAGAGCATCAACCCAGTAGTTTACACCTAGTTGCAGTGTAGCATTTGGACAGGTCGCTGTAATTGTAGCTCCAAGAATTCCTGCCAACGTACTGTCATCAAAGTATGAAACCAGAATCTCAGCTTCCTCAAGAAATACAGCTAATGATGGAACTTGACTAGTCAGCTGGGTTCTTCTCTCGATGAGAGTCAAGTAGAAGAAATCAGTAGCATCATTACAGAAGTTTGCACCTGTATATGTAATTGAGGCATTGACTGTATAGGTTCCAAGACCAGCGAAAGCACCTGTATCAAGTGTTACAGTATACGTTCCATCACCGTTATTATCAACATCGTATGATCCAAGTAACCAAGTATCGAGAGTTAGGGTTCCTGTATTCAGGAGAGATTGATCATCAAGGTCTCTGAAAGTGAAGACGATAACTAAATCGTTATCATATTGAATTGAGGTATATGCACCATGTATTAGATTCGTATACCTATTCCTTATTGTGATTGATATGGGAATGCTTGTTCTGTTTTGATAGAACGGCATACCATCCCAAGTGACATCAAGGTGAAATGTAAAGGTGCCAACATTATTCCACCAAGTTGTATCGAGAGTAAGGACGAACTCTTGACTGCCAAGTAAGTACACAGAACTTACAACAAGTCCACTTTCCTGAACTGGGTAGCTTAATTGAGCACCATCAGGAATATGTAGTCCCGATAATACATCAATGTAGGAAAAGGTAAGATTGACACTTTCTCCATACGGTGTTGTTGGTAGTGGATCCCACAATACGCTTGCTTGTCTATATCGAGTATATACCGTTACTGAGAGAGTTCTGTTTTCATAGAGAGGTAATTGACCATCAGTCCAATTCGCATAGATTCGAAGTTCGCATCCAATCAGACCACTCAAGTATGATGTATCAAATGTTATCCGATATTCTCCGTTAGCAAGTTCAGTTATTGCCATCAAATCTTGAGTGAGAGTTTGACCTGGCGTG
>JBHLRT010000100.1:5994-6282 GCA_048882305.1 Candidatus Thorarchaeota archaeon | reverse complement strand
CTTGGGAGGAGGCCGAATTGAGGAATTCCTCGAATCCATTGGTGCGCGACCAGATATTGATCCTGTAGTACCACTTGAGGATGTTGATTCGATATCAGACAAGGTCTATCTTAAAGTCAAAAAAGAGGCATTGAAGAAGACAATTGATCCAGGAGTGTTAAGCGAATCAGATTTCACATTTTCCAAGCTTTCTGATATCAAAGTCGTTGATTCAGATGAACTTAAGATTGGATTTGTGATTGACATTTGGTTTGATAAAGAGAATGTCATGTGGTTAGTCCTAGGAGG
>JBHLRT010000100.1:0-5984 GCA_048882305.1 Candidatus Thorarchaeota archaeon | reverse complement strand
GTCCTTTACCTTGCGATCAATGCAGCCGTGCGAAAATTGTTGCATCTGGATGTACCTTTTGTTGTTGTTCATTGTGGCGTTTGTCGTGGTGTGCGCGTATTTCTATACGGGTTATGCGCAGGTGATATTCGGTGCGGTCGTGTCTAAGGAGGAGGTTTCTTCGAGGAGTTGCTTGAACGCATTGGAGCTCAACCAGATGTTGACCTTCTTGTTCCACCACATTTCATTGATGAGATCAACAAGAACGAGATAAGACTCAACATATCGAAATTCCAGCTTCAATCCACTTGTGAGGATGAATACAAGAAACTCCAGAGACAGTTGCAAGGAGCTGCTCCTCACGATGATGCGCGCTACGCTCAATTGAAACTCGGTACTGCTCCGGGTCGTGGATTCGTATAAAGTCAATCATAGATGGAAATGAGGATGAGTGAATTCTCATCTAACATTTCCAAATCTATGCATACGAGCATTCCCTTCTACTCCTAGTTAGTACTCCTTCTGGTTCTGTTTCCTCACTTGAAACCTAGCGGAAGTTTTAGTCCAGAGTCTTGACAATTCTACCTGCCAATCGATACTGAACAGAACGGACATTTGACTACTTTTCCTTCCCGAAGATCTTCAACATTTTGTAACGTCAACGCACTTCCGCACATTGGACAAAGCCAAGCGCTAAGTCTCTCTCTTAGGTCATCAATTGCTGGGAGAATCATCGCTTGATCTTCGCCAGTCACACGTAGGGTGCAGCTTGCTCCCTTTACTCCTACAGGCCCCGAGATTTTGATTTGAACACCTACATTCTTTCCAGTGTATTTCCCTTTGGCAAATCCACTGATACCAGCATAGACTACACCTTCAGTTTCTTCATACTTGCTTTCAACCTCAAAGAAATTCGAATCATCAACCAAACGAAGAGCCTTATCATACATCTCTTGAGGTGTCCATTCATCCACTTTGATAGCAATTTCTCCGTGCTCATATTCCTTTAACTTCAATTCAAAATCTTCAGGACTAACTTGATCTGGAAGTAGTAAATCACAGACTGCTCTGATAACGAAGGGCTTTGTGCTCAGTGTGTGAGCTTTTCCTTGCATGTCCATATAGGAAACTCCCGCCACAATATCTCCACGAACACAGTCTTGCGTAGGCATGAAATCAAATGTCGGGCTTCTGAAACCTCCCGGTTCAATCTTTGAGAAAAGGCAATCATCATCACCAGCAAGCTTTAGGGTGGTCTTCGGAAAGGATAACAGGTACACTCGTACATCTGTTATTATATATTGAGAGTCATTGATGACTTTCACCTTGAATCTCATTCTATTACCTATGAATTCTCCCCCTCTAAGTGCTTTCACTTTCCCAGTTTCAGGGTCCTGAGGTGCTGAGGAGATTGATGAAGCAACTCCAGGAATTGGTCTTCTCGAAGTTGATGTGATTGCCCTCGTGCTTCTAGAATATCTTCTTGGATAAACCTCTCCTAAGCCTCTTTCATCACGTCTAGATTTTCTATATTCGGACTCTTCGTCTTTCTTCTCCTCGCCCTTAAAACAAGCGCAACAACAAGCCAAAAGGATGAGAAGAATGTTGAACATCAGATACGGGTCTGAGTATTGCATGAGTGTTCACTAGTCCCCTTTCTAACGACCTATCGATACATTGCAGAATGGACAACATACGACCTTTCCTTCTCTCAAGTCTTTGACATTATCCAAGGTAAGCGGACTACCGCACATGGGACAGAGCCAAGCGCTTAATCTTTCTTTCAGATCATCAATTGCAGGAAGGATCATTGCTTGGTCTTCTCCTGATACCCTAATCGTACATGAAGCTCCTTCAACCCGAGACGGCCCTGTTACAGTAATCTGAACTCCAATCTCTTTACCTGTGTACTTGCCCTTCGCCATTCCAGTGATCTTACCAAACACTACTCCATCATTGACCTCCATTTTGCTGCTGACCTCAAAAAAGTTAGACTCATCAACTATTCGCAGAGCTTTCTCGAACATTTCCTCTGGGGTCCACTCTTTTACTTGAATAACTATCTCACCATGTTCATGGGATTTCAATTTGAGAGCAAAATCCTCGGGTGAAATCTGGTCTGGAATAAGAAGGTCACAGACTGCCCTGATTACGAATGGTTCTGTACTGAGTGTATGTGCTTGACCAGTCATATCTACATATGAAACACCTGCAACAATTTCACCTCTCACGCAATCTTGAGTTGGTAAGAAATCAAATGTGGGACTTCTAAAGCCGCCAGGTTCAATCTTTGAAAACTTGCAGTCATCCTCTTTTCCACCCAAGCGTAGTGCATCTTTTGGATATGATAGTAGATATACAGTGACATCTGTAATCATATATTGCGTCTCATTCAATACTTTGACCTTGAAACGCATTCTGTTTCCAACGAACTCACCCCCCCTCAAGGCTTTCACTTTCTTATCAGTAATCGCTGGGGGTCTCTGAATCTTTCTAACTGCATGAGAAACTCCTGGTATTGGTCTACTCATTGGCGGTGTTGTCCTTACAGTTCGTGATGGTGTTATTTCTCTTGGAAGCTCTCTCCAACCCCTAACGGGTGTTGATCGTCGTTGTGCAGCTATGCCAATCTCTTTCTTGACACTTGTAGGTATGATTTCATCGCTTACCACTTCTCTTTCGCTAGCGCTTTCACTTCTTCCTCCGGTACAACCAAGACCTACTGCTATACATGCTAAGAAAAGAAAGAGCACGATGAGTATTCCATTTAGAAAACTATCGATGAGTTGAAACATTAGTAGCATTTGACCCTTTCCCACCAACCAAAGTGGTTGTTTACCTGTGTAACTCTGGACAGGGAGCGCTTTAAAATCTTTGATGGACTGAGCGCAACCACTCCCTTGGAATGGCTTCTGATTATATACGATGCGGGAAACTTCTTTGATTGTGAAATCCTTGTGAAGTAAGATCTAACATCTCAACCAATGAGTACGACCATCAAAACACCGATTATAGTTAGAATTGTGCCAAGCGCAACATTCCTGTTTACATCTTCATCTAGAAGTATAACTGATAATGGCGCTGTAAACATAGGTGCTGATGCAATAATCAAAGCTGTTACAGTAACTCCAACGAATTTGACTCCAAAACTATATGCTATGAGGCTAAAACCAAGTGCAATAATTCCAACTAATAATGCGTGGATAGTAGTTCGTTTACTAGGAAATACCCTTTCACCCCTCAATGACAAGAAAAAGATTGGAATAAGTATCAAAGAAGCGGCAAATACTCGATAGAAATTAGCCTCTGCAGCAGGTACGCCCGTTAATCCAAACTGGAAAATAACATCACTAGCTGCCCAACAGAAAAAGACCAGAAAAGCTAGAACTTTCCCAATCCTGATGTCTTCTCTACTCCATCTTTTGTCAATCTTCTCGTCATCATGTTCAGCCCGTGCTATCATTATTACTCCAACTACGATGATGATAGCTCCAAGGACTCTCTGCGGGATGACTGGTTCTTCGAGAAACAGTGCAGCAAGAAAATAAACCAAAAGTGGATAGCTCATCGCAATTGGAAATGCTCGACTCACACCAATCCGTTCCTGACTTAAGAAATACAGCCCGTCTCCCACAATGATACCTATCACCATGGAGAGAATGAGTGGAAATAGAGCTTCGGATGGAATTGTGAAGATGAGCGAACCCGATGCTATCACTCCAAAAACATAAGCGACTGGGAGACTAACCCACATACGTGTGAACATGATATCTAAGACACTGATATCATTACTCATTTTTTTGTAGAGTATATTTGTCACTCCAAAGAATATCATCCCCAACAGTGCACTGACTATGCCTAATAGATATGGACCAAAGACGATTTGCATTGGCGATGCAGGATAATCCCTAGCCTAATAATGTGCCGTAACAGAATATTATCTGCCAATTGTCGCATTACAGAAGGAACACTCAACCACCTTTCCTTCTCTGATGTCTTCAACATTAGTGAGTGATAAGGGACTGGAACAGACTGGACAGAGCCATGCACTCAATCGTTCTCTCAGATCATCAACTGCAGGAAGGATCATCGCCTGGTCCTCGCCTGAAACTCGAATGGTACAAGAGGCGCCTTTTTTCTCTGATGGGCCAGTTATATCAATCTGAACTCCTACTTCTTTTCCTGTATATTTTCCCTGCGCAAATCCGACAATTTTACCATAGACTACTGAATCTGATTCTTCCAAGTCACTACTGACTTCAAAGAAATTGGATTCATCTACTATTCGTAATGCCTTCTCGAACATCTCTCTAGGAGTCCATTCATCAATCTTGATTCCTATCTCCCCACACTCCAAATCTGTCAACTTCAGTTTGAAATCTTCTGGAGAAATACGTTGAGGTAATAGCAGGTCGCAAACAGACCGTATAATGAATGGTCTTGCAGTAAGTGTGTGTGGTTTGCCTTTCATATCCATATACGATACACCTGCGACAATTTCCCCTTTTACACAATCCTGAGTTGGAAGGAAATCAAAGGTTGGGCTACGGAATCCTCCAGGCTCTATTTTTGAGAAAAAGATATGATTTTCATCTCCCTCAAATTTCAAGGCAACTTGAGGATATGACAATAGATAGACTGTTACATCTGCAATCAGGTAATCTGAATCATTCAAGACTTTCACCTTGAATCGCATTCTGTTCCCTATGAATTCTCCGCCTCTCAAGACCTTTACTTGTCCTTCTTGGACTTTTGGCGATGGGTCCACCCTTACAATTGACCTCGATACTCCAGGAATTGGTCTACCAATAGGGAGCCCTCTATAGTCGGTGGAATCTGTCTCTCCTGGTACTTCTTGGTATGTCTTTGCGAGATATTGAGAGATATCCTCCTGTTTCTTGATGATTCCTCTACACGAGTAAATCATGATGATAAACATTGAAAACACAATGATTAATGCAAAAGTACCAATGGCTCCAGCTACTCCAAATCTCCACATTGATACAATAGTCACAATGAATATGACAAACGCGGCGAAAATGATAACAACCTGCCAGCCTGTGCCAATCTTCATCCATGCGCCCCCGACTTCAACTCCATTCGTTCTTTCCTCAAAATCTGTTCTGATTGACAGGTTATAGGGTTTTTCTATCCGAAGTGGTTTGTGAAGTACTGAAGATGCCAAGAGGTATGTATTTTTAATTTCAGGAGAGCTATTACTTCAAAAACTCTCAAGAATGGAATATGAAGACTAGTGGGTTGGTTTAGAATGAATTCAGCTACTATGGTCTGCTGATAGTCATCTCATCCATCTGGTTTTCATGGTAATGTTCCATTAGTGATAAGTCTAGAATTTCAGTTCTTTACGCACTTCGGCATCAAGGTCTGCTGGTGCTACTAATTTCACATAATCTGCAACTTCTCCCAGACGCTTCTTTGCTTCTTTATGAAATTCCTTTGGGACTATAACGAATATGGGGATGTTGTATGACTTTGCTCTATGCAATAGATTCACTGGAGTTGGAACTGGTTTCTTTTCTGCATTCTTTGGTGGCAAAAGTTTGTGAAGATAAGCAATAACTAGATCAACCTCTCCAGGTTCAAGAAGGGTCGCTAATTTTCCATGACCATCCATTTCATTTCCTAGTGGAACTGTACAAAAACCATGAGCTGCTAGTTTTGTGAGAAGTATCGAATCTGTACCATCAAAATATCCTACTGTCGGCATTTCTATCATCCATAATATATTATCGACAACCACTATGAATCCTTTGATTTAGGTGTAAAAGTGATATAAAAAGAAGTTTCTAAGGTGCGGGTGATCTGTTAAAGGATTCAGAACAGTTATTTATGATGGATAATCTAGAGGTCTGGGGATTATGATGAGTACAGCAGAATCTAAACTCAGAGAGGGTATACAGTTACTTGCGAAACATAAATTCTCAAAGGCTGAAAAGATGTTCCAAGAAGTCGTTGACCAAAGCAAGGCATACGCGATAGGGTGG
>JBHLRT010000099.1:0-6317 GCA_048882305.1 Candidatus Thorarchaeota archaeon | reverse complement strand
ATCGGTCTACCACTGGCGTTTCTCACAATATCCGCATAGGCAGGATATGATGGATCAATGATTATCACCTCATCCCCATGACTAATTCTTGATGCAATACTCAGGGCAAGAGACAATCGGCCTCCGACTGTTACCACTACATTTTCGCCAGATAGCTCAATCTCATACTTTCTACTGAGCTGGTCTGCTATTTTCTCTCTAATTTTCGGAATACCTGCGGATTCTGTGTAGCAAGTCCTTCCTTCTCTTACAGCTGCATCTAGGGCATTGACAACTCTCTCAGGAGGACCAAAATCTGGCTCGCCAACTTCAAGGTGGATAATGTCTTTTCCAGTTTGTTCGAGAGTTCGAGCTTTCAATAAGACAGTATAGGCATTTGGAATAATTGGACGAATGACTTTGTCTTGTGTCTTGATAGACTCCATAATCAGTTGATTGAGTAGTTTCAGAGCAAATTTGGGATCAACAAGAACCTCTTTTGCTTTCTTTAGAACCGCTTCTCTGAGATGCTGCTCGGTCTCACGATCTATTACCGTACTACCTGCCTTTGCTTTCTCCTTTCCAATATCTCTTGCAAGTTCTGTACGTTTCCCAACCAATTCTATTATGTCAATAGTGATTTGTCTAATTTGAGCTCGAATCTCATTCAACTCATTCATAATGTATTCCCTCCACTAAGTGATTAAATGTAAACAAGGGAGACCTCCCATCCACTAGATTATTTTTTTGAGTCATAGAACCACCAAAATCAAAAGCTGCGAAAAAGCAGAATCTTGACCAGCAGTCTATCAGCTAATGATAGCTATAATAGATGCCACCATACAGACAGTCTACTGTCATGTATATTGAAGTGGCTACTGCATTTTCAGTCAAGATTTTCATTAACGGTGAATCTTGGAAATTGTCCTAATATAGTTGGTGTTCAACGTGGTTGAAGTTTTGAACCAGAAGATTAAATGTCTTCAAGATGATTGACAGATTGAAGGTTCAATGTCTTTGATTGGATTTGCGGTAGGATTGAGTAGGAGATCATTGAGTCTAATCTTTATTCTCATAATAATGGTGCTTTCATTCTCCTCAGCTTCAAAGTCAGTTTCAGGTTCTTCCATATCTGTAGATAATCAAACTCTTGCTGCTCAGAGAGTTGATCATGGACCAATTTTAATTCAAAACAATACTGATTTCTTAGCGCAAAAAATCGTTAATGGCTGGTCAGGTGATGGTTCTGGTTCGTTTCCGATTAGAATTCCCGATTATCGCATAGAGGGATACCAGGTTGGTATTGAAATCGCAAATGTCGACCTATCCTTTCTTATCAGTAATTGTGAAACTTCAAATTATGAACTCACTTACTTGGATTCAGTGGGTATCAGAATCCGCAATTGCACTATGGGTGTGATAACTCATTCTTATGCACATATGAAGGAGATAGGACTCTCTATAGAGGATTCTTATAACATCACAATTGCTGAAACCACAACAAATGATTGTCATACTGGGATTTCTGTCAGCAATAGTACCTATGTTTTCATTGAATCCAACAATCTTGGCTGGAATGATTCCACCGGTATTGTGTTGAACCAGACTGAGAGATGCTGGATCTATGATAACTCCCTTATTGCGCTTCCAGACTATGGCATATTATGTACCAGAACCAACTTCACTACAATAGCTGAGAATAACATAACCAGTACTTATTTGGGAGATGACCAGTTCTCCCATTATGGACTTGCTTCTTATTCATCTTGGTACCTAATAATTGAATCTACTGAAATCGCTTTTTGTAAAGTTGGTATTGACCTTATTAATAATGGTCATTCCTATGTAGCTTTTTGTAATATCGTAGGCAATACAGAATTTGGAATTATGCTGCATTCTAGTTCATACAATATAACCCTCAACTCAAACTATCTTGGATTCAATGGAATCAATGCCTATGATACTGGATCCAATAATTATTGGGATTCTAATTACTGGAGTGATTATACAGGTCAAGGATATTACAATATACCAGGAGGCCAGAGTGTAGACCTGAATCCAAGATTGTTCCCCGGTGAAACAATAGAAGATCCTCCTCCAACTACAACAGCTCAAAATGGAGACTACTTAAGATTGGTGTTGTCATTTGGTATTGGGTTCGAAATTATCATAATACTCTACCTAGTTAATAGAAGACGAAAGAACAGCTAGTTTTCTTAAGTTATGACTCTTTGAAGAGTTTAGTTCATACACCAAGCTTAAGTGAGAAACGAAACACACCATTATTTGTTGAGGTCTTCACAGTGAGGATGCTACAGATTCACAGCGATGGTTTCGCCTACGAAGCAAAGAGAAAAGCTCTCAAGAATGCAGAGGCGGTTAAAGAGAAATTCTACAAAACCGATGACTCTTGTTTAGTCAATTTTATCGCTGCTGAAACAACAGATTCCAAAAATGTGGCTGCAGCCGCAAAAGCAACTGCTGATATGATTGCAAGTGCTGCTGACGAGGTTAAGGAAAAGAACATCATTGTATATCCATGGGTTCACTTGACTGAGACCCCTTCCAAACCCAGTGATGCTCTCAAACTCCTGAAGTCTGTTTCAAAGGACCTGGAGGAACGTGGATACAAGGTTGTAAGAGTGCCTTTTGGTTGGTACAAAGCCTTCGGGATTCATTGTAAAGGACATCCACTTGCAGAGCGGTCCAAGGTTCTAGATATATCAAAAGTGATATCAAAGGATGCAGATGTCGAAGTAACTGAGGGAGAAGACCTAACCGCTCTAGTTGCAGAGGAGAAAGCAACCTCTGCGTTTTACATCATGGAACCTGGCGGGAAAGTCACTGAGGCGAAAGACTTCGATTATTCCAAGTATCAGGAACTCAAGCAGTATATGAGTTATGAAACCGCTAAAGACAGAACGAGCCGAGAACCACCAGCTCACATCGAGCTAATGAAACAACTTGAATTGGTAGATTATGAACCCGGTTCTGATGCTGGGAATTTCAGATGGCCTTCAAGAGGCCTTACCTTGAAGAAAGCGATCGAGGAACGAGTCACTGCAGAGATGGTGGACTACGGAGCACATGTCCTGCAAACACCCCTAATTTACGACTATCAGCATCCATCGTTGAAATCTTATCTACAAAGATTCCCCTCAAGACAGTATGTTGTCAAGTCTGGAGACCATGAGTATTTTGCTAGGTTTAGCGCATGTTTTGGACAATTCCTCTTGATTTCCCAAGCCACGGTCTCTCACAAGATATTACCACTAAAGCTGTTTGAGATAGCTCCTTCGTATAGACGTGAGCAGAGTGGTGAGCTTGCAGGTATGAGGCGTCTTAGAGCCTTCACAATGCCAGATATCCATGAGATAGTTGCTGATGAAAAAATGGCGATGGACTCCGTCATGGATCAAATTGAATTCGTTGAAAAACTTCACAAGGAACTTGAGGTAGACTATGAAATTTCAATCAGGATTCTAAGAGAATTCTATGAGAAGAACAAAGATTTCATGGAACGGATTGTTGAAAGATTTGGTAAGCCAATTTTGGTAGAGGTCTTTGATGAGAGGTATGCCTATTTTATATTCAAATTAGAAATGAACGTTGTTGACTCTCAGAAGAAAGCAGGTTGCCTTGGTACGGTGCAGATTGATGTCGAGAATGGTGAGCGCTTCAACATAACTTATGTTGATGATGATGGTAAAGAAAAACATCCTCTAATACTCCACACTTCTCCTTCTGGTGCAATCGAAAGAATCCTCTATGGAGTTTTGGAACAAGCATACAAGAACATGAAGAAAGGGAACGTCCCACATCTTCCACTTTGGATGACTCCCGTTCAAGTTCGATTTGCTCCAGTTGATGACAGTTATGTGGACTACTGTTTGGAGCTAGGAAAGACTCTAGACGCCGCTGGAATTCGTTATGAAATTGATGACCGTTCACAGACAGTTGGAAAGAAGGTACGAAGTGCTGAGAAACTCTGGATTCCGTACATCTGTGTCGTTGGTGAGAAGGAAAAAGACAGCGGGGAATTGGCTATTCGTCGGCGTGAATTGAAGGATCAGGTCACGATGTCCATCAAAGATCTTGCTAAAGAAATCCACGAGAAGACAAAATTCGCTCCAAAACAACTATTGCTTCTCCCAAAACTTGTATCGAAGCAAGCAATTTTCTCGCGTGAAGTGTGATAATCGCATTTTCTCTAAAATCTCTCAATGCGATTAATCTCCTCTTTGAAGAAACACATTCGATGACCAAAACTAGTCAGTAATAGCCTGCTACGGAACTGTTTTTACATGCCGTTACAGATTCTGTGGTACCCATACTTTGAGGAGCGCATTAAATGAAAGTTCTAGTTCTTGGGTCTGGGCAAATGGGCAAAGGTGCTGCTTACGACCTAGTAAAACAAGACAATGTCGAACAGGTCATTGTTGCAGATATTGATCTTAATTGCGCTGAGGCTCTTGCTAAGGAGGTTGGTGAGAAAGCCACAGCAAGAAAGGTTGATGCGAAGAATCGTGACCAACTAAAGAAGGTATTTTCTGAGGTAGACTCTGTAATCAGCGCTGTAAGCTACACAGTTAATGTCCTTCATACCGAGATAGCAGTTGAAACTGGCACTCACATGTGCGACCTTGGAGGAAACAAGTCCATTGTTGAGGAACAGCTCGCTATGCATGATAAAGCGAAAGATGCTGGAATCACAATTGTTCCCGACTGCGGTCTGGCGCCCGGAATGGTCAGCGTTTTGGCTAGAGAGGGCATTGAGTATCTGGACAGAGTTGAAAGCGTGAAAATCCGTGTTGGCGGACTTCAGCAGGAACCTAGACCACCACTCAATTATTCGTTAATCTTCTCAGTTGAAGGCCTAATCAATGAATACATTGAGCCCTGTGTTGCACTTCGTGATGGAAAAATAACAATTGAAGATCCACTCGTGGGATTTGAGGAGATTACATTCCCCGAACCTTTCGGAAAACTTGAAGCATTCAACACTAGTGGTGGAACATCTACATTACCTCAGACCTATGAAGGAAAAGTCAATGAGCTAGATTACAAGACAATTAGGTATCCAGGGCATGGACACAAAATGTGGTGTCTCATGAAGCTTGGTCTGATGGGAAGCGAAGAGCTTGATGTCGATGGGAACAAGATTGCGCCACGGAAAGTTCTTGAGAAACTCCTTGAAAAGAACTTACCTCCAACCGGCAAGGACGTGACACTCATCAGAGTCATGGTGGAAGGATGGAAAGGTACAGAGTCAAGAAACATCGAGTATGAAGTCATCGACTATTTTGATGACGCAACCGGTCTGACCTCAATGATGCGAACAACTTCGTTCCCAGCTTCTGTCACTGCAATGATGATGGCTGATGGTCGTATAGACAAGCGTGGAGTGCTCACTCCTGAAAGATGTATTCCTCCTGCTCTTTTCATCGAGGAGCTTCGTGCAAGAGGTATTGATATCAAACACAGAGTGTTCTAATCGACACTTCCGCTGATTGGTACAACATTCTTAGTCAAAGGAAATCTTAGTTCACTGTAAACCTTATGTGTGATGATTTAAACGCTCAAGTAGGTCTTAGCTATGAAGGTGCTTGTAATCAATGGTAGTCCAAGAAAAGAACGCGGTGCAACTGGCGGTCTCCTAAAACCATTTGTTAAAGGGATGACAGAGGCAGGAGCAGACGTTGAAACCATTTACTCAAAGGGGCTTGATCTTGGTGATTGCAGGGGTTGTTTCAATTGCTGGAGTTCCACCCCTGGAAAATGCATCCAAGACGATGAAATGAGAGATATCCTCGACAAAATAGCTGATGCCGACCTCCTGATACTAGCGACTCCAGTCTACGTTGATGGAATGACTGGGTCTCTCAAGACATTGCTTGACCGCACGGTACCTCTCCTCCATGGAGCTTTTGAACTTCGTGATGATCACTGTCGTCATTCTCTTAGAGATCACGTTAAAGCTGGAAAAGTAGCTCTGTTTTCTGTATGTGGTTTTACAGAGATGGATAATTTTGATCCGTTGATTACTCATGTCAAAGCAATATGTAAGAACATGAATAGGGAGTACTTAGGTGCTCTGCTCCGACCATATGCTTGGATTATTGATCCAGCTATGAAACAAGGCGCACCACTTGAGTATTTGCTATCAAGTGTTCAAAAAGCGGGACATGAACTTATCAAAGAAGGAAAGATGAAAGATGAAACCCTTTCAGTCATTGCGAACGAGATTGTCCCTCGTGATGAGGTAATTAAGATAATGAAACAAAGCTTTGGTGACAAGTAATTTTTGCGTAGAAAGAAACCACTATTCAATACTAGAT
>JBHLRT010000098.1:0-6352 GCA_048882305.1 Candidatus Thorarchaeota archaeon | reverse complement strand
CAAAAGTTTCAATGTTCATCCTATCAAAGAAGGGGATGGAGGTGTCTGAAAAGACCCCGGTCACTCTGACAGGTTATGGCGGATTCTCTATATCAAGTAGTCCAATTTACTCTCCAAGCTATGTCACCTGGGTGGAACAGGGTGGAGTTTTGGCTGTCGCACATCTCAGAGGTGGCGGAGAGTATGGACAAGAGTGGCATCGTGAAGGCAACCGAGAGAACAAACAGAATGTCTTTGACGACTTTATTGCCGCGGCTGAGTGGCTGATTGACAACAAGATTGGGTGTAAAGAAACGATTGCGATTTCTGGAGGAAGTAATGGGGGCCTACTTGTTGGAGCAGCTCTTGTTCAGAGACCTGATCTCTTTGCAGCAGTGGCATGTCATGTACCTCTGCTTGATATGATAAGATATACCAACTTCCAAGTCGCCAAGACTTGGGCTCCCGAGTATGGAGATCCTGAGATAAAAGAGGAATTTGAGTGGATCTATCCTTACAGTCCATATCATCATGTCAAAGATGTACAGTACCCAGCAACATTGATGCATACTGCATTAGGAGATACACGCGTCGATTCCATGCATGCATTCAAGATGACTGCAAAACTTCAGAACATTGCTGGAGAGCTCGATGAGAAGCGACCACAATTATTGTTCACAGAGAGCCAGGCAGGTCATGGTGCAGGTTCACCGATTGAAAAGACTGTCGAGATGTGGGCAAAATCGTTTGCATTTCGAGCTCATCATACAGGTTTGGACATCAAATAGTACATGTCTTGATTTTAAGAAAGAGTGAATACCTTCCTCAGCGTAGCTAAAAGCATGAGATGGCCAAATACCAAGATTGTGGCAGTCCAGTTTCTGTTCTATTCACTTGGAGGAATTGGTGCTTTTGCAGCGTGGGTGATGATTCAGAGAGGTAATGAAGCACTGCTTCATGATATTGCAGGATATTATTTGACCTATCATTTTCTGAATTGGACGTCACGATTTCATCTCTGGGGCCCTGTGGTTCTGGTCAGTGCATCTCTTGGATTTATTGCAATGCTATTGATACTGAGGACAGACAAGCTTGGAGGATATCTAGGTATCATATCGTTCCTGATTGGTTTTGCTGTGGACATCCTTGTGGCAAATGTCATGTTTGTTCATATTTTAATTGGATTGCTCATTGGATGGGTGCTTCTTGCGCCTCTGATCTTTGGTTGGGATGATTTATTCAAGCAGGATGATCAGTGACTATGGTAAATCAGCAATTATCTTGGTTGCCTCTTCACCTGTGACAGCCACCATTGTTCGGGTCCTGTTCGTGCCACCTTGTCCGAATATGAACAGAGCCTTCATTGCGGCCTCGATGCTTGGACCTTCTACAATTGAAACCCAGTCATACTTCCCAAAGGTGTAGTATAGACCTAGAAGCTTTCCGCCCACGGACTTGATGATGTCCTCTGCTTGCTTCTGTCGATTTGGTGCATTCTTTATGTTCTTGATTCCCTTCTCAGTAAGACTACCCATTATTACGAATATTGGCACTTTCTCACCTCCTTCGTAAATCAGTCAAAACATACCTATTGCATTGGTTTGATATAAAACCTAACGAATCTATGAGCTATAGTAGAAGACCTTACTCAATTCCTTCCTTTTATGATGGTTGAATCTCCTCACGGTTATAATCAAACCATTGAGCAAGACTGATGGGATATCAAGAACTGTTTCAAGCAATCCTAACTGGTTAGTGCTTCGGCAAACCTCTTACCAAACTCACGAGCTTTTGCTGGTTCTGCGGCATTGAGCGGACCTTTTCGACCATCAACGAGTGCTGAAAATCCAGGAGAGAATATCTTAGCATCAGGTGCACCTTCACGAACCATGTCTTCGATCTTCTGTATACCACGACCTGAGTGACCAGGAGCTTGATATGTTTCAAAAGCGCCAACAAGTCTTCCCGTCAGTCCTTTCTTTATCACGTTTTTAGTTGCGCCTATGATTCCACGAGCAGCACGAAACATATGAATTGGTCCTCCAAGAAGCACACCATCAAAAACATCGAACTCTTGGAAGTTCACCTCTTTGATACCTATAACCTTGCATTCAGCCGAGCCAGTTTCAGTGATGCCTGACGCAATCTCTCTACCGACTTGCTCTGTGTTACCATATGTTGAATCGAAAATGACTAGGACTTTTTTCATTACTACAACACCAATTTTAACGAAATTATCTCACACGGAGTTGTAGCAGGACCTTGTAAACTTTGGCAAAAGGAAAATGAATGGGGAGGCCACGACCTCCCCGGGGAATGAAAGATGCTAAGATAGCAGAATCAAGATGTTATTTCTTGGGTTTCTGAGTTGGCTTCTGTTGCTTTTTCTGTTTATTGTCCTTAACCATTAATGTCACCTCTCTTGACATTCAGGATCATTCTGGCAGCGGACACCGCCGTATCTAGAGGACTAAGGCGAGAAGGCTGTGCAGAAAAAGAACCCGTTGCCCCTTTTTCATTTTAAATGGATATAAACATATCTCTTTAAATTTGGAGATATTATAGACCTTAATATTAAAAATAGAAGATTAATAGACGATTTTTTGATGATGCTATCAAAGTTCTTCATCAGACAAATTCGATCATCAACTCTCGTCTATTTTGGTAGCCACTAAATCGATCATCACATATTACGCTCAAAGTAATCCTTATTTACTTAAGTAAATAATATTTTACTCAAGTAAAATATCCTTGTGTGATTACCGATGAGAAACAGAAAGGATGATTCGCGAAAGGCTCAGAGACTTGCACATGAGAGAGGACAACGCAGGGAAGCGATTGTTAGTATTGCAAGAGGCGTCTTTGCTGATCAAGGCTACGACCAAGCGATGATTGACAAGATTGCTCATGAAGCAGGTTATACCAAGGTCACAATATACAACTACTTCGAGTCAAAAGAAGACTTGTTTATTGCAGTTGTTTCTGATGCGTATCGGAAACTCTTCGAAACAATGGATAATCACTTGAAACAAGATAATGTAGTTTTCGAGCTTCGGTCTATGGGAGATGCATACCTCAACTTTTTCGTGAAATATCCCGAAGAGGCAATCCTCTTTGAATCAGGCAGACTTGGAATAGCCATCTCCAAGATTCTGAAGAAAGAAGAAGCCGGAGAGAAGTTGACCGAGAGTGAAAAAGAATTCAGGCAGTATATGGGTGAAATTGAGAAGCTAATGACTTCTGTGATAACTGAAACGATGAAAGCTTCAGGCGTTCAAGACAAAGTCGAACCGTTTTCAGTAATTATGGTTCTCAGTACCTTTGCACAAACCATTCGAGAGCTTGTTCTAAGGGGAAAGCGAAGTGACAGACCTGAAGAAACGACGAGAGAGTATCTCTCAGTGTTCTTCAACATTATCGATCAGGGATTGAAACACTATGAGGGCTAATCTACACTAGAAGAAGTGATACGAAATGAATGAATCAACTACAGTTCAACTTGAGAAGAAAGAAACACTACAACCTGGTCCTGTTAAGAGAGTCCTTACTATTCTAGGACTGAGTGTGGTTTGGGCATTCTTGTCCGCGTTGACAATTGGATGTCTTGCTGCATCAGTCTGGACAGCCATCCCAACTGAATGGTTATCTTGGGGTGCAAGTAGCGTGAACCTCATTGGTTATGTTTCACACTGCCCCTTTGTTCCTATCAGTACCTTTGTTCTCCTCGGCACATCATTGGTAGGTCTTGGCCTGTCTTATAGACTGAAGAAGGGTAGGGCTATTGGAAAAGTAGTCTATTTGGGGACAATAGGAGGTCTGTTAATCGGACTTCTTGGAGGCATAGATATTGTCATGTTCATGGGGATGGGATCTGGTCTTGGTATTGGAGTAGGTCTTAGTATCATCATTAGCATCATTACACATGCAGAAGTTTAGGTGGTGAAAATGAAACGAGCAATTGTTCTATATCACTCACTCTTCGGAAACACAAAATCTGTAGCAATGTTTCTAGCTAAAGGAATAGAGGAAACTGGAGTGGAGGTAGATTGTATTAACATCCAGGAGGCTGTAATTGCTGAGATACCTGAATACGATCTTATAGCAATTGGCGGTCCAACGCATATGATTAGACCATCAAAAGAAATGAAAGAATTTCTGGAGAGGTTAAAGACTATTGATCTTAGAGGTCTGTTGGGATTCAGTTTTGATACGAGGAATGAATCCAGAATGAACAGCAAAAGTTACTTGATTCTTGAAAATAGCGCAGCCCGCTCGATAGAAAGAAGTATGAAACGAATGCGGATGAAGATCTTAAGACCGCGAGCCTCAGCCATTGTTAACGGGAGAGAAGGTCCACTCGAAAACAATACTGAAGAAACTTTTGCGCAGATTGGGAGAGAGCTCGGCAGTCTACTTGCAGCATGATATGCGTGAACATATCATGTCTTACCACTTTTTAACAAAAGCTAACATTGGAAGAGTTTATATTCGTTCGTGTTATGTAATACGTAATAGCATTACAATTATTCGCGAGGAGAAAAGATGAGCGGGTCTGACTGTGTACGTGTTGTCGCTGACGAGATTCTTAAAGGACGGATTCTTGGCTTGGGCGAACCTCTTTCATATTCAGGTATCGTAATTGTCCCAATAGTCAGGATTGATCAACCAATCCAAGTAAAGCTGAAACTGAGCAGAACAACGCTTACGCAATATGTGCACAAAGTCATCGTTGGAAGTCTTCCAAAGAATACATGCGGTGTGTTTGTGTTGGACTCACTAGGAGATATTGTAGCATTCAAGTTGCATATGGATGCTGATACATTTTGGAGTCGAATTAGTTTTGTTGAGAAACTAGTGGTTGAACACTACAAGGAATCTAGAAAACCACTTGGAAAAGAGAGTGCTACAGCTAGAGCGATTGCCTTTCTCATGAGACTCAAATTTGAAGGGCCTCAGGGCATAATGATTTCCAAAGCAGATTACTTTGCTGTGTCAAGAACAGAGCTGACAGATGAGCTATGTGGAAGTCATGATCTGCTTAGGTCAACTGCAGCGGTCATTTATGCAGCAGGTCGATAGTTCGAATCAAGATCTGTTGTGGAGATTGAATGCTTCAGCCTAAGTCAACATGTATATGGTGGCCTAAATGAGATGTTGAAGTGCAATCTCTCTTCAGATTAATCCAGTTTGAAACTGGGTGAGTGTGATTAGATAGCCATGCAGGTCTCTGTCCGTTCTACGCCAGGTGCATCATGAATTCTTTCTACCAGTTTTCTGAAACCAGCCTTTACAGGGATATCAGCATATGCGATGATATCGTATGGACCAGTTACCATATGGACATGCTGCATATCTGGTATCTTTTCAATCTCTGCAAGAGCAGAACTAGCAGTTCCTGCCTTGACTTGTATTAGTACAATGACAACAACCATGGTCGGAACCTCCCGAACGCAATAATGTGTATAGTAAACTGTACTCAAAAGTATAGCTGAATGTAGATGATGATTGAAAAATCATGCTTGAAGTCGTGCATGAATAACAACACGGAGTCGTTCTGTGAAGCCTTTCGAATCATACTGCAACTTTTTTCGGAGCATCTTCCAAGTTGCAGCGCAATTAGGATAATCAACACTCAACATCTCGTGAAGAACCTCATCAACTATCTTGATGTTCTCTTTCGTGGGTTCAACGTCAATATCGCGGAGTAGTTCCTTTGCTCTAGAGTTCTTGAAATAACAGGTCATTAATGGAACACCAGTCTACTAAGGACTAAGTTCTGTTGGTGCCCTTATTATTATAATATCTATTGCTGTTCACAATGACATAGAATAAGTAGAGGGAATGACTGGAAACCAGTGACGATTGAAAGGAGAGATGATTGAAAAAATCACTTGATACTAAAGATTCTTGTCAGGAGATATAGGTGAGATGAAGAAAGCGAAAATCTACTGGGCAAATGCTCTGTTCTCGGATGCAGACCGTAAGTTCAATGTAGAGTGTGTCAAGAAAGTTCGCGCTGAGGGGCATACAATCTTTCTCCCTCAGGAAGCATTCGCTGGAGATTCAGATCCAACAAATGAAGAGATCTTCAGGGTAGACACAGATGAACTTCAATCCTCCAACATCGTGGTAGCGTGTTTGGACCAGTTTCCAATTGACACTGGTGTTGCATGTGAGATTGGTGTGGCATATGGCTCAGGCATTCCAGTCATAGGGCTTTATACAGACATTCGGAAGGATAGAAAGGGTTCCGGGAGGATGTACAAGAACCAGTATGTCCTTGGGGCTATCGAAATCAATGGTGAGATTGTTGCTTCTGTTGATGAATTAATCAAGATAATCCCAAAGTATCTATGAAGACTCACAAAAGTCC
>JBHLRT010000097.1:0-6356 GCA_048882305.1 Candidatus Thorarchaeota archaeon | reverse complement strand
CTCGGAGTCGGAATCAAACGCGTTTTTGCAGGTTTTTGTAAGAACCTCTCCATCTTCTATTCGTGCAGGTTGCACTTCCACCGAATACCTACTCATATGTATGACCCACCTATCAATCGGATACACATTAGTAATGTTACCTTCTCTCAGAAAAACCGAGTATGAACGGAACATTCATGAATGCTTCCAACTGTGTTTCGTTCAATCAAATGGAGTATGAACAATCAATGAGTCGGATTTATTATTTCGAGCTGCCAGTTGACGACTTTGACCGAGCTATCAAGTTTTATGAGACTGTGTTTGGCTGGACTATTACGAAACAAGACCGGCCAAGTGGACCATACTATTCTGTGAAGACAGGAGATGCTAGCGAACCAGGAATCAATGGGTCATTGTTCAAAAAGGAGGAAGGTTGGAGCACCATCTCTAATGTTATTCGAATTCAGAATATCGATTCGACAATTGAGAGTCTTACCAAACTTGGAGGAGAGATAGTCTTTCCGAAAACAGTGATTAATGGTGTAGGCTATCTTGCTTATTTTAAAGACACTGAAGGAAACACCTTCGGTATGATGCAGGAAGACCCGAAAGCTCAATCAGAGAGTGGGATGTAGAGCTAGAGCCAACGTCTGACACGGTTCTTGAACTCTCGATATTCATCACCAAACTCCTCTTCCAGAATAATCTCTTCACGCTTGATGAAGGCATACCTGAAAATGAGGAAGACTAGAAAGGTCAGAGTTGTCATCACAATACTACTCAACACAATTACCATTCCTATGAGTGCTAGCAGACATCCCAAATATAATGGATTACGACTGAACCTATAAGGGCCTGTCAACACGAGATTCGAAGGTCTCTGCATGGGTTCTCGATCTCTCAAACTAATTCTTCCAATATACAACAGGGCATAGTTTGCCCAAATGATAAAGAAAAATCCCACAGCAACAAGTGGAAATCCAATCAAATTATACGGCTGGGGAATGATGTCTACGGGGAATGTGAAAAAATCAACTGCTTCTTGCTGACTGACATCGAAGATGTAGAAGGGAGCCATGAGAATTAATGAAAAAATAGTTGCGATCAATAGTATCCACAAACCTTGTACGACCACTTTACCACGAGGATACTTTTCCTTCATCTTCTCGAATTTTTCCATCTCGAAACCTTCCAGATGCAAGATTCCTAATCTACAAAGTCAGATATTTGCATTGTCTTAAATGAGAAAGTCAACGCTTTTTCTCACTTATAGAAGATGCACCTGAATCTGAAGTACATCGATACTAGAGAGAATGTAGTTATAGTGCCGTTTCACATGTGAACAGCACACTTTTCAACTGGTTATTAATTCGCTATCACAAATTATGGGGGGATAAGAAATGTTTACTGAGAAACATCCTAAGTGGTTTCAAACATACCTTGATACCATCGATGTGAAAAGCATGTACCCAACTCGTTTCTATAATGCTTTGAAATTAATATTGGACGTCGAGCTTGAAAAAGCAATGGATGATCTGAAAGAATATGTCGCAGAATCACCAGACAAGTTACGACAGGAAATTGGCTGGACTTACATTGGACATTTGCATATGATGGAAGGAAGATTCAAGGATGCTGAAACTGCATATAGGGAATCGATAGCAAGAGGGATGAAGACTCAAGATTCTAACTGGGGACTATATATTTCTCTCATTAAGCAAGGAGAACTAGATGAAGCTCGCAAGCTAAAAGGTGAGCATCAAGTGTCTACAACTGATGCCGCTTTGATGTTAAAAGTAATGCAAGCTGCTCCTCTTATGATGGGAGGTAATTTTGCACAGGCTGAGAAAATATTTGCTGATATTATTCTGAAGTTTGAATCAGGAAATCTAGCTGTACATCAATGGATGATCCTTGGCAATGGTTATGGAGCTGAGGAGATGCTTGATTATGCTCAGTTTGGATTCACAATGGGAATTCTCTCATTCCCGATATACTCGAATCCATGGAATCTTCTTGCTCTCTGCTATAGAGACCAAGGAAAAGAACACCTTTTCAATAAAACCAAGAAGATGGCGTCAGATTTACTGGAATTGGGATTAAGTGGGAATATATCAGTAGATAATCCAAATGGGATTGATTTGACATCATTGATGGATATGTAGATAATGAATATTCGGTTAGTATTTTGGTAATAGGAAGCAAAAAGCTCCGAATATCAATGCGACAATGAAGGTTAGGACGCATGATTTCAGATTTTGTGAATCATACCTATGTGTTAGTTACGAGTAACCAAACATAACCTTTCTTCTCCTTGGAAAATCTCTTGGTAACCTTGCCCTCTGATTCCAACACTCTCAAGGCTTCAGGGATACGGTCTTTACACTCGGCAGACACCCTTGCTGATTGGTCCATGATTTCAGCCGTGGTTGCTTCACTAAATTCCTTCAAGATCATTGTTATTGTTTCCTTGGGATCTGTAACTTCTATTCTGTGCGCTTTGACTAAGAATGTGATTGCCATACAAATTTCAGGAACAACGACACAAAGACCTCCCAAGGTTGAAAGCCATACGAAACTAGGCAATTGATACAGAGTGATTGTGATTGCTAGAAATCCTGTTATTCCCCCAACTATCATTGAAGCCCCTAGTGCCTTACTGAGATATCCCGACACGAAAACTAGGTACCCATTTAGAATCATATAGATGACATAGAATGCAAAGCCAACAAACAGGACCTGAATAGAATCTGGATTCTCGAATATCAACAGCCCCATACCAACTATGAAGAAGAATAGTTCTGCCCACCTTGCCTGTTGAGCACGCTTTGAACCATCTTTGTCTATTGAAGTCAGTACATTGTTCAGAGGGATTGCAACAATCAAACTGAACAGCCCCATAAAGAACAGGGCAGCAAGAAGACAGATGTACAGTAACGAATTTGTTTTGATATAGGAGATTGCTCCAATCATCTCATACCTCGGAACAGGGAAAACGCTGTTCAAAGCAAGGTAAATGATTGAACCAAGTGCCAGTCTGATCAATAAGAAAATTCCAGCATTTTTCGCACATGATCGTGGAGAAAGACCAAGTTCCTGATTCATTTGACACCCTCTAATGTCTCAATTTGATTTGGAAACTGTATTTCATCCAAGCTTATAGAATCTTTGAAAAACTGGTAGATATGCTATGACTCCAACGACTGATGCAACAAAGAGCATCATAAATCGATGGAAGTGTGTCGAACAACCCCTGAACCTTGATGATTCAAGAGGTTGTTGACAGGTACTTCTGTGACTAATCAGGGCTTTTTCCTTATCCAATAGATAAAGAACAGCAACACAGGAATGCCAATGATCAACAGATCCCAGAACACAGCCCATAACCATGAGAATACCCAGTTATTGACTGTCCATGCATTGAAAGGAACATTCCATCGGTCTGTAAACCAGATGATTATCAACCATGTGATTCCAATCAGGAATCCAAAAGCGTCACCCTCGTCACGTCTACCTCGCTCTCTCTTTGGAAACTTGTCCTCCTCAGGAATGTTGTTGTACCATTTCGTATAGACCAATGCAGCAACAACAATAACCCAAATGCCTACTAGAATTATCTCCCAGAACAGAAGATGCAGAATGAGTGTGATTATCTGTCCCACTGACAACAGTCCAAGTGTTGTTTGAATCAGACCTAGCGTCTGCAGATCCGCAAGTACCCACAGGAAGACAAGTAGTGCTTCCGCTAGAGCTGCAACAATCAGTACAACGAAAACAAGATTCATTTTCCAGTATTTCCGCAGGAAATTCCTCCCTACGGTTTCCATCATTTCATCATCAGTATTCATTGCTTAAACTCCATTATTCTGAAGTTGTCGGTGCTTTGAAATAAATCCGAGGGTTAATAAATGTTTGGCGATAAACAAACGTCAAACATCCGATTCGCAGAATTAGAGTATTACATCTTCGCTACGATGCCGATGCAAACGCAGAAAATTCTGCGTCGACTGGATTACAGAAGCATCATTGGTTGTCCAAATGGATAGAAGCAGATGACCATCCATGCAAAGAGGAAGCAGTAGAAGACAGTCGATCCGAGAATATTCCTGCCTGAGTTTATGTAGACCCCTGTTGTCATTACCTGTTGAAAGATTATGAACAGACTCACTGCTGTCAAGGCTAATGCAACGAAAGAGAGAGATGCAGATTGCCAGCCAATCATCATCACTGGAATGAATATCAGGATGTCTATGAGGATGGCAATGAATACCATCGTGAAGTACTCTCTGATTTTACCGGAATACATCAGGCGCTCCTGAATGAATCCACGCAGATAGAACTCTCTTAAGAAGAAGAAAGGAAATAGCAAAATGACAAGTGAAAAAATCACTCCTGTTTCTCTGGGTGTTGGCATCGACACCACGATATTCCAATCAAATAACGCTATGAACAGACCACTGCTCACGATTCCTGTTATAATCCCATACAGCACCGATAAGTAGGGTGAAATCGATGTCATCTCCCTGATTCTACCCAAAATAGGTTGAAGCTGCAATTTACGATCTTTGAATGAAAACAGAAGCAACACCAAAACAACACCGGTAGAAAGTCCAACTGCCTGACCAGCAAAGACAGAGTTGAACATCGTAATGGGTGCTACATCAATAAAGAATACAGAGAGCGGAATCAAGAGTACAAATCCAATGAATGCTGCAAGCAGGTAACCCAATATTCGTCGGAATGGGAATTTTTGGTTTTCTTCCGAATCTCGAGGATGTATCTGCTTTCCTTTGAAAATGTAATTTCCAAGGTAAGATATGAAGCTGAACAAGACAAAGAGTGCTCCAATCAGTGTAACGGTAATCGATATGATGAGATATTGCGATGTTAAACTGACATTTGTCGCTGAGGCTCCATTAAAGGCATTTTCAAACCATTGGACTGCTTCATAGATGATTGCAGAGTCGACTGGTTCAAAAAGATGTTCAGCATTCGGACTTACTGATACCTTTGTAGCATTCCCATCAGCAAAATCTCCATATAACGTGCCAAACTCTACATCTTGTTGTCCAGTATACGCTCTTAGGAACGCTATCCCATCTTCCTCACTTATCCCCTGATCATAAAGGGCATATGCTGCTAGAAGATTAGGGACACTGCCGATATTGCCACTTGACGAGAATGTAGAAAGCGCTCCAATTGCTACTGTTGCATTGATTCTTGTTGGATTCTGTGATGCGGTCAACATTGAAGTTCCGCCGCCCATTGAGTGTCCCGCTAAACCAATTCTGTCTACAAACCCCAGACTTTCGAGGTAATCCACTCCTGCCAACATATCTTCTACAAGACTGGTGCTACGTGCAAAATTACCCAGATATCCATCTGAAGAACCATGGCCACGAAAATCAATGTTCACTATAGCAAAACCGCGTTTTGCGAGCTCAATTGATAATGGTTGCATCCAAAGCTTGTTTTCGCAAAAGCCGTGTCCAACAACCACACCAGGTAAGTCTGTCGATGTGTCGATTGGAATGTACACCAATGCTTGTATGAGCGTCCCGTCACTTGATTCAAGTGTTTCGTGTCTGATGGTGTAGGGATGTTCAGGATCTGCATTGAATGTTAAAGAGAAAGTCGAAATGACTCCAATTATTAGAATAATCCCACCGATGAGTAATGCTTTACTTTTTCTACTTATTTTGATAGATTGAAGCGTAGTCATATTCTAGCCTAATCGAAATTCATACATTACGCACCTTATGTTTTCTTCTAAAACTCAGACTCAACCTTAACATCAGGGTGAATCCATGAAATGAAGGTCAATCGACAATTCTTTCGATAGATCTAACAAACTTTCTACAGTTTTTTCGTCAAGAGGTATTCCATCTACTGACCGTTTGTCATACTCTTCAAATTCTTTCTCGCCGTGTACGAATACTCTGTTTTGTCCTTCGGATTTCTCAGCGCTTTTCAAACGGACAATCATCTCGTCCATTCTTGATTTGAAGGAGTCGATGTCAATGAAACAAGATGGGTCCAAAGCCATAAAGAAATGACCTATTCGTGGATGTTTGTATTCACCATCAACGAAGAATTTCAAATCTCGGAGGAAATTGCCTCCTGACATTATGCCACACAAAACTTCCACCATTGTCGCTAATCCATACCCCTTATGACCTCCATGAAGCTCACCTTCTCCTCCCAATGGGTATATACCCCCCTCCCCGAGACCTCGATAGAGGTTTTTCAAGACCTGTGCAGGATTGTTCGTACTCACTCCTGTTTCGTCAGTTGCCCATCCAGTTGGAATCTCATTACCTGCTCTGAAATAGACTTCAAGCTTACCGCTTGGGACAAAACTTGTAGCTAGATCCATT
>JBHLRT010000096.1:0-6386 GCA_048882305.1 Candidatus Thorarchaeota archaeon | reverse complement strand
TTCAAGAATTCTTGAGTAAATTCGTTGAGAAGGTTATAGAGCGAACTACTGTGGAGCGGGGAGTAGAAATTTCAACGGTTGAATTAGGACCCAGATCTGACCGTTCCACAAAATTCCAACTTGTTCCCTCAACTCCTATCAATACTATCTATACAGTAAGTTTCGAAGATACAGCATCAGGTGTAGGAGTCTTTCTAGAACTCGAAGTTGAAGCCGGAGGAGCCTTCAAACTGGCAAAGAAAACTATCCAAAAAGCGCTATCGACAAGAATTGCTGAAAATACAATAGAAATAATCAATGAACTTCTTTCTACTCTCTAAAACCGATGAAATTATCGAGCATAGTTAACACTTTTCCTCGTAGGGGTTCTTCAAGTTCCGAATTTATTCTCGCCATAATATCTTGAGCAGTAATTCTATCACTCAAGTATGATATCCTCAAGTCCGTGAGATCTGCGTCAAGTACAAGGACCTTGTCTTTTCCTTCAGCGTTGTTCCACTTTGGCCAATGAGGTAAGCTATTGTCATTGGGATTTCCAGATCTTGCAAAATTAGCTAGATAGTTCATACACAAATCAGTCAGTTTTTCACGACCAAGTTGATTATCCTTTGTGTGAGTTTTTCCTATCAAAATGGCAAATTCTGATTCGCCAGTCCCCAAGAAGAATGGAATCTCGGCACCATGATGGGCACCTAGTGCATGACCTTTGTTCCCAGGCAAGACACTTGTTCCATTATCATCTGGACTTCCCCAGTCAAATCTGTAGACGAAGACAGGCGTTTTGCTATTAGAGGTCATTTTACTCGCAGGAGTATCGACGCCATTAGCACGCCACAACATGGAGTGATAGCCCCATACCAAGTCATATTCCTTTGCGGATAATGAAGTGTCTTTTCTAAACCGACCAAAGAGCTTCATTTCATCCCTCGTACAGCCAATAATCACCGGTACTTTGTTTGGCCACTCATCAGTTGAGAAAACATCGTACCCATCTGTTGGTATAACTGCACCATCAGCAAAGATAGTACGCCATATTGCCATTCCAAAATCCATTGTGGGTATGCTTTTGGTAATCGTGAAGGCTGATTTCGAACGAAGATACTCATTGATCTCGTCATTTTGCATCTCACTGATGTATCTCACAGCTTCTTCTGCACTCACTACTTTTCTATCTTTGACTAGAAGAGCAACCAAAAGTTCGTTACTCTGAGATATTGCCTCTTCTGTATTCCATACTGATGCTATTCCACTCTCGACAACAGCTTTGTGAAACAATCCTTTTGCAGATGGAGATGCTAGGAGAGATAGTACGTTGAAGGCCCCACCAGACTCTCCTGCAATTGTGACATTGCTTGGGTCTCCACCGAAGGCTGTGATGTTGTTTCTAATCCACTCTAGAGACTTCACTAAGTCTAAGGTCCCATAATTACCACTCTGATCCTCTTGTGAACCTGTACCAGTCACAGCAGGATGCATAAACCATCCCATTGCACCAAGTCGGTAGTTGACTGAGATGTAGAGCATGTTTGATTTTTCAGCTACTGCATTACCATAGTAGGATGCTGTCGCAGATGATCCAATTGAATTTCCGCCACCATGAATATACATGTAAACTGGGAGTTCACGTTCTGGACTCTTGGGACGCCATACATTGAGATAAAGACAGTCCTCCGAACCTGTCGCTCCCATAATCATCATGACCTGTGCCGCAGAATTACCGAATTTCTTTGCTTTGCGAGTTCCGAGCCAAGGGATAGGATCTAGTGGTGCCTTCCATCGCAGATTTCCGACTGGAGATGTGGCATAGGGAATTCCTTTCCAACACCATGTGATTCCATCTGAGTATCCCTCAACAATACCATACTTTGTTTGGACAATTGACCCATCGTTCCATTCGGTTAACTCGAAAGTACGATCGGACTGTTTTGGTGCGAAGTACCGTTTGATAGGTTCAGAAATTGTTCGACCAATCCAATTCTTTATTCTGAAAAATGGCGAAATGATTGACCCTAATTTTATGAGTGAAGACAAATTTACACACCATCCAGATGGAAACTATCTCTTACGATATACGCTGTACATGATATTAGTTTTCATAGATTGAAAACAAAGCGCTTTCGAGAATATTGAAAGATAGATGCTCAGCATAAATATAAGGTACATCTCTTAGGATTTCTATAATTTCGGTTTAGCGATAATTATGGGTGTTTGAAGTGAATTATACCAGACCTGCAATAGTATCTATAATTGCGATCATCCCACTTACTGTGCTATTCAGTGTGACTAGCGGCGGAGGTTGGGTAGTTTTACTATTTCCCATATTCTCCATTATAGGAGCTTTACTTGGATTCGTTCTAGCGCCACTTTTTCTATGGGTCTATAAGAAGTATATGGGGCGAAATCATCTATTCGCTATTCAAGATCAGGACACAGTTGAGAAATCGCATGGAATGCTAATGGGCTTTTTCCCGGCTCTAATGGGAACGAATTTCACTCTTAGTTTGATATTCAATCCTGTCATCATGGATCTACCAATCTTCCAAGATTACTATTCTAGTTGGAATACCATAATCTTACTCTTCTTTGTCTTGGGAGCAATCATGCAAATTCCTGCATTTGCCCTCTTTTCCGCTGCTTGGATAATTGATGAATCTGGAATAGTATTGATGAACAAGTATGGTTCATTTGAATTGCAAGCCACTGGTAAGTGGTATTTAGCACTCTTGAAAGGATATGCAGGAATTGGTGTTATTATCTCATTATATCAGTTCACTTTTGAGTTTCTTGGAACCTATGGAAGTCTAGTACACTGGTCTGCAATTTTCTTCTTGTTCATTCTACCTATCATCATCACATTATGGGTAATTCCTGCGATGATGCTTGTTGCAGGAACAGAAGGAAGGAGACGTAATTACATCCTAGGATTTGCTCAACGATATGGAATCAAAACTGAGTTCGAATTGAATATCAGAAGAATTGAGTAGCCAGGGGACAATTTTAATGATGCCGGAGGATATGGCAATAGAGTCGAAATTAGGACAAATGAATAGAGGACTAAACACATGAAAGCAGTCATCGTTGCGAGGTATGGAACTCCTGAGGGTCTCCAAATTGAGGATGTAAGCAAACCTATGCCTGAGGATAATGAGATTCTTGTAAAGATCCAAGCTACTACAGTCACTTTCGGAGATGCTATGCTCAGAAGAATGAATCTCCCGTCAAGATTGGTGTTTGGCCTTTTTATGGGGGGTCTTGGAAAGGGAAAGATTCTAGGTCATGAATTATCAGGGATAATTGAATCAGTTGGAAAGAATGTGACCCGTTTCAAAGAAGGCGACGAGGTTTTTGCTTCAGCAGGGATGAAAGGTGGCGCACATGCTGAGTACATATGCCTACCAGAGGAAAGTATGATCGCAACCAAACCTTCCAATACCTCGTTTGAAGAAGCAGCCGCGGTACCCGTTGGTGGAAATACTGCATTTGACATCCTGAGGAAAGCCAACATTCAGGAAAACCAGAATGTGCTCATTTACGGAGCTTCTGGTAGTGTTGGGACCTATGCGCTTCAACTTGCCAAATACTGGGGAGCTGAAGTAACAGGAGTAAGTAGCAATGTCGAACTGGTCCAATCACTCGGAGCAGATAAGGTAATCAATTACAAGGAAGAAGATTTCACTGAAAGCGGCGAGAAATATGATGTCATCTTTGACACTGTACGAAAGCTCTCGAAGTCTAATATCAAGGACTCTCTAATGGAGAATGGCGTCTTTCTATCAACCTCCTCGTCAACTACGGAGAAAGCTGAGAATCTAGAATTCCTAAAGGAACTTATTCAAGCAGGTAGCATCAAGGTTGTCATAGATAGACAATATCCTCTGGAAGAGATTGTTGAGGCTCATAGGTACGTCGATACAGGTCATAAGAAAGGAAATGTTGTTGTGACCTTGTAAATTAACAAAGAATCGGCATATTAATTTGAAACTAGCTTTTGATATAATCTAGAATTCGCAGTTGCGTTTGGAGGGACATGTGATGTCTAGAAGAAGAGGAAAAACTGCCACTATATTGCAGGTCTTTTTTTTCCTGATTCTTCTCACCAATACAATATTCACTTCCATAGTATTTGTTGAAACCACAGTGACAAACAGACCAAGAGCGAACCAAATAATATGGGAGGTCATTGGTCTTCCGGAATACATGGATCCTCACAAGAATTACGAAAGCGCTGGTGGCTGGATTCATGCCAACATCTATGAAACCCTGTATACTTACGATTTTGACTCTGCTGACACGACTCCCTATGTTCCATTGCTTGCTGAAAGCGTAGTAATATCCACAGATGGACTGACTTATACTTTCACCCTCCGTGAAGGCATCACCTTCCATGATGGTACACCCTTCAACGCCACAGCTGTGCAAATGAACTTCTGGCGAATACTGGGACGTGGATGGAACTATGGTTGGGGCCCGGTCTGGATGGTTGCAGAACCAATCCTTGGTGGTCAAGCCATTGAGGATGCAGTTTATGAGTATGGCGATAGAAGTCTGCAGCATATTGGTAATTGGACAGAGTGGGCAGAGAACTCCAATGCTATCAGTGTCTTAGATGAATTCACAGTTCGAATTCAATTAGCATATTCATACTCTCCATTTCTGGCTGTCCTCGCTTCCTCAGTTGCTTCAATGATTAGTCCGACTTTCTTCATGGCGCACGGAGGCATGTCACCAGAAAGTGTTGACGTAACGCTAGATGAGGAGGCATGCGGAACTGGTCCCTATTTACTTAAAGAATGGATTCAGGATGTCGAGCTCACAATTATACTGCAGGAGAATTATTGGAGGAGATGGGATGCTATGTACGCTCATCCCTACGCTGGGAGCATCACCGAGGTCACATTCAAGCTGAACATAGACATCAATGCCCGAAAGCTCAACCTTCAGGCGGGTACTACTGATGGCTGCTATTGGGAATATAATCATGCATATGACATTTGGAACAACATATCTACCCGTGGTGATGGTACACAGCAGAGTATCAACTCGGATATCAAGGTCTGGACGGGTCTACCAAATTACAACATCATACTACTTGGATTAAACACGCGCCAATACCTAAACTGGTCAGGACTCATACAGAATCCATTTGCTTACTATGGTTTAAGAGCGGCCATATCGTATGCATATGACTATCAGAACGTAAGCGATGTCTATGCAAATGGAATGGCCTTACGACTAAAAGGACCAATCCCGCAGGGTATGTTTGCGTATGATGACGATCTAGAACTTTTCTATCAGAATATGACAAAAGCAGTTCAATTATGGAACCTAGCAATGACCAATGGTCTCGATGATGTGTGGGCGAACAACTCTTTCGAGATAATCCTCCCATACAACGAAGTCAGCTCCAGCCCTCCAATTACTCTTCTTTTAATCAAACAAGCAATTGAGAACATCATAGCCGACCCTGCTTCCATCAATCCATCTTCGCCACTAACCATCAATTTTGTTGGTCTTGAATGGGCAAGCTATCAATACCTTCTAAGAGACGGTCAAATGCCAATTTACTCAATCGGTTGGGCACCGGACTATTCAGATCCTGATAACTATGTTGGAACACTCGTCAAGAGTACTAGTACAATCCCAAAGAGAGTGGGTCTAGAGAATTCTATAGGCAAAGATGGAGTTCCATGGGAAACGGAAACTGTCGATGGATGGATTGATGCCGCATCTAGCGAGCTAGACTCTGAAGCAAGGACCCAACTCTATGCTCAGATCCAGGAGGCCATCGTGGAGCACTGTGCATACCTGTGGTGTTTCCAAGGCGTCGAATTCCATGTTGAACGGTACGAGATGAATGGGTATGTATACAATCCTATGCGTCAACCCTACTTTTACCATTATTACAAATCAACAGAAGAACTCAGTGGTCCTCCAACCATTCTGATTCAAGTATTATTGGCTTCAATGTATCTTGGCATATGCATCATAGCGATTGTCGTTCTGAAGAGGTCATCAAAGGGTTAACTTACTATCCTGCGTTACAGCATTCTGAATTGCCAAAGCGGTTTCAGATGCTTTATGATAACATTCTATCATCGTTGTTCCAATCTCAATGACCGTACATATCGGGTCTCTCATGTTCACAATAACTCCTGGCGGCGTTCTGTCTACGGTATTAGGGTATGTAGATAGGTCTGGTACCACACCATCTCGTCTTGAATATACTATCATCTTCACTCCTGGTTGTATTTCGGGTAAGTAATCAGGTAGAATCCCATGGGCCGCCAAGATATGAAGGCTTGTTATTGAGAGGTTTCCTGCAGCCTCTATCAACTCAAGAGTCCCCTGAATTCTTGGATTAACTTCCATCAACCAGATGTTGTTTG
>JBHLRT010000095.1:0-6475 GCA_048882305.1 Candidatus Thorarchaeota archaeon | reverse complement strand
CCTCTATGACATTCTAAAGAAGTTTGGTTATCATTCAACTATTCAAAACAAGTGATATCCCATCATCACAAATCTCATCCTCGGGCTATTTTTTTGCCTCTATAGCAGATACTAATCTGATTTCTGACCTGTATAGAGTAGTTGGTGTAAATAATTGGAGATTCCCCACGATTCTTGGTACAAGGCAATCTTTCTTCGTCATTCACAAAGAAAATACTCGGGCGAAGTTCCGGATGATAATTTAACCCAGAAAATAGAAAAAGTCTGCACTGAGTTCAAACCATTTAATGGCGCTAGAGCTGTCCTTGTGCGAGAACCTGCTAATGATGTATTCACAGGGGCAATAGGTCCATATTTCTTCAAAGTCACGAATGCACCGTACTATATTGCGTTTCTAGCAGATGTGAGGATTCCTAAATATAAGACAGTTACAGGGTATGTCGGGGAGGGTATAATCCTCGAGGCAACATCTCTCGGTCTGAATACTTGTTGGGTTGGAGGATTCTTCCGACGTGAAGCGGTGAAGAAACAAGTCAATCTTCTGAATCATGAACGTGTATTGGCAATAACACCAGTTGGATATTCAGAGGATGAGCGTGATAGGGTGGGAGTTTCAAAGAAGCAGCATCGTCGAAAAAATCTCAAAAACCTTGTCATAAGCGGAGAGATTGGTGGTAAAGGATGGATCAAATCTGCAGTAGAAGCTGCGCGAATAGCCCCCTCAGCAGCAAATAGACAACCCTGGAGATTCCAAATCAGTGATGATTCAATCTCTGTATCATCAGATAGTAGACGAGAGGGATTCAATGTATCTAGAAAGCTCGATTGTGGAATAGCAATGTTACACCTCGAACTGGGTGCACGTAGTACAGGTGTTCAGGGGAGTTGGGAGTTTCTCAGGTTTCCAAATGTTGCCAAATACAATATCAGCTGAATGAGGTGTTTCAGGTTATCTTCTGGTAGGGAAATCTGGTTGAGTTATGTACTCATCCTCGGCACTATTGTTCTCTAGTTCATTAAGAATACCATTAGAGCCAGAATGAAATAATAGATCTGATATGTACTGACCATGAACCGCTCCACTAGACCAAGATAGTTGCTTTTTGTTGCAAGTGATGTCGCTATTGCGAGCACGAGTGATACAATCGCTGTGATGAGAGAAAATGTGGCAAAAGTGCTCCAACCTGTCACTGATTCTAAGCGGAACCACAATGCGACCATTCCTGCAGTTGCCAAGAACCCAGATATGGAGATAAGAACTAGATGCAGTTTCCCACGTGTGGTAACAAGCTCCCCACCAGGATCAAGGGGAAAGAACAATGCAACGAGTACTCCAAGGAGTCCACTGATTATGAAAAGCACAGGACCGATGATAGAGCCCACTCCATTGTTTATTCCCCAGTGCATTCCTAAGTAGAAGACGAACAATAGAGTGCTGGACGAAATGATGAACTTGTCAAACAGCTTCTTGTTTGGTGCCTCAACTGCTACGAGTGAACTCACATCCTGCCGAATATGGCTGTAATCTGGTTGCAAGACACCTCCAATTATCCACATGAGTGTGTAGATGATTGGACTAAGCATCCCACAAATCGCCATGATATGGAATAGATTCACGAGTACCACCTGAGTTCCTTCTGCTATGGGAGAGAGGGTTTGTCTTATGCGTCTAAGTTCTCAATAACGGTTGCGACTCCTTGTCCACCGCCAACACAAGCATTAGCAACTCCATACTTTGCCTTGTTGTCTTTGAGGATTCTAGCTAGTGTCCCAGTCAACCTAATCATGGTAGAGCCTAGAGGATGTCCGATAGCTGTTGATCCACCCATCACATTCACCTTCTCCTCAGGAATCTTCAGTTTATCCATGCAGTTGAGTGCTACGATGCAGAAAGCCTCATTTATCTCCCAGAAGTCAATGTCATCAGCACTTAACCCAGCATGCTTGAGAGCCATACGAGTAGCAGGAACAGGTCCACGACCCATAACAGTAGGATCAACTCCTGCCCAGCCCATGGAAACAATTTTCGCCATAGGCTTAATTCCTCTTTTTTCAGCTTCTTTTGCCTCCATAAGAACTGCAGCAGTTGCACCTGCATTGAGAGGTGAAGCATTACCAGGTGTGATTACTCCTTCCTCTGTTCCCTCTCTTTCGACATATCCCTCTTTTCCACCATTCTTCTCAAGGAAGAAAGGAGTTGATACTCTGGGTAAGGTTGCAACCTTCTCTAATGTTGAAAGTCGAGGATTCATATCCTTGTCAATCAAAATGTGTTCATCTACATTATCTGGAGCATGTCCTTCTAAGGGAATGATTTCTCCTTTGAACCATCCATTCTCCTGATTCTTGATGGTCAAATTATGACTTCTCACACCGAATTTGTCCATGTCCTCTTTTGTAAAAGTGGGAACTTCTTCCTCATACAGTTTCTGAGCAGTCTGTAACATGTTGAATACTGTAGCAGCATCAAAACCAGGTCTGTAAAACTCTGAGTTTTTGTCAGCCATAGAGAAATTAGGATCGACACCAGTCCCCCTCACTCTGGTCATGTGTTCAAATCCCGTTGATAGCACAGTTTTACTGTACCCGGTCAATATCTCCATGATTCCAATATGCATACCAGAACCTGCAGAACCGCACTGGCGGTCTACGAAGATAGAAGGTATATCATATGGAAACCCGGCTAGGAAAGTGGGTATCTTTCCTCCATAAGTCCAGTTCTCAAGAACTCCTGCGGCGACACCTACTGTGACTTCATCCATGTCCTTCTTCTCAATCCCCTTGTCAGCAAGCGAGCCATCAAAGAATTTCATGAGCAAGCGAGCCAAGAGTTCGTCTCCTCTAATCTCACCAAACACGTCAGTTTCAGGTTTCTGAGGTCTTGATCGTGAGAATGGAGTACGCGCATAATCAACCAGCCACACGTCTTTCATAATCTCGACTGATAGAACCCCCTAGTTTTAACTCTTTTTTACAAATGATTTCCAGATTCAATCTATTCAAAAGGTGGTTGCGTTTGCGAAATTACTGGGACTGATATGTCGACTCACTATGACCTCAAATGTAGGATAAATCCTCAAAAGGGGACAATAGGGGTCAAGGGAGAGGTTCATATTCCGGTACTTCAAACAAGGTTTCTTTTCATACTTAATCGTGGTTTGAAATGGAAAAGTGTGTCGCAACCTGTTGGGAGCCAGGTTCATCCTACAAGGCTCTATAAAACAGATGAAGTAGAGGTTCCTCGATTCTACAACGGAGACTTATGGGCAGTAGAAACAGCGGTAGAACCAGAGAACAGAGAGGAACAGGTCATCATCGATTTCGAGTATAACGGACAGATACATCCTCCTAGAAAAGACTCAGGATTGCCTCAGATGGGATATATCAAGAACAATTTCGTTGAGTTGGCTTGTTATAGTGCGTGGTATCCTGTTCCATTGAGTATGGAGACCTATATGTCATACCAAGTTTCCTTGGAATCTCCATTTGATTGGACATGGAACGCGAATGGAATTCATACTGGAACTGAAACATCGAATAAGATTTCAGTCTGGACGTGGAAACAGGACCGTAAGGTGAATGATCTAGCGTTAGTTGGAATGCCCCTTCATAATGCGTTTATTGATTCTGAGAGCCACTTCTGGGGAACCAAAGATATGGTGGGCTCACAGAGAGTGTTTGATGAGCATATCCATAAGTTGAGAGAGTTACTGGAGGAATGGCTTGGACCCCGAGGAACAGAAGCACCTTTGAGATTTGTAATTACACCTCGCCAGAGGGGAGGTGCGTATGCTAGAGCTGGAATGGTTGTTGTTGGAGGCGGATACCCTATTGAGCTGAGTGTACGTAACAGGGTTCTTCAAGCGATGTGCCATGAAGTTTGTCACGATTGGTTTTGTAAAGCATCTCCGTTGACATATGATAACTGGATTGATGAAGCCCTCGCTGAGTTTTGTTCAGTCCACATTGTCGATGACTATGTCAATGATGGATTTCTAGCATCACGAGTAAATAAAACTGCAGAACTACTTGAAAAAGCCGGGGAACTCCCATCAATCCGAAATCTGGTCCGTGAGAAAGATGAATCATATGCTGCATTCTATTATCGTGGCTTTCTGTTATTGAACGAAATTGCTGAATCTGTAGGAATTTTAGAATTTAGAGGTGTTATAGGGGATTTTGCCAAGATTTGTACTCAGAGTGAGTCAGTAACATCGGAAATGTTTCTGAGTGTGATTCAGGAGCGATTAGGCAAAAAAGTTCGTTCCAGAATGGAAAGTTGGCTTGATTATTCAGGAAAAGGTGTCCCTGAGTAGCTAGCTTTTTCTCGCAATTGAACATTCAATGGGTATGCCCTTTGTTCAGACTGGCAACATCCAGACCTATTACGAGCAGCATGGAAAAGCCGGACCACCCTTGGTATTCATCCATGGAGCTGGGGCATCTCATGACATGTGGAAACCTCAGGTTGAACATTTCTCAAAGAACTATAATGTGGTGACATATGACCTTAGAGGGCATCAGCAGTCAGAGGGGTCCGATGATAAATACACATGTGAGCTGTTTGCAGATGACCTTTACCATTTGCTTGATCGCCTAGGGCTACGAGAGCCTGTAATTATTGGTTTATCTCTTGGAGGAATGGTAGCGCAAGAGTATGCAGTAAAATACCACTCAAATCTCAGGGGATTGGTTCTTGCTGATACCGCAGTAGCAACAGCGCTTACACTATCCGACAAGGTGACAAAGACAATCTTTCCAGCATGGATGGTCAAATGGACCATAAGGAGAATGAGTGACGAAAGTTATGCCAACTGGTCCTTCAAATACTTCGAGATGGATGAAGAAATCAGAGAGTATCTCAAACAGGAGCAGTTGAAGCTTGGTCAGAAAGAACTTTTGAAAATTACCGATGCCATCTATTCGTTCAAACTGCTCCCACTGGAAACAATTGAGGTGCCCACGCTCGTTGTGTTAGGAGAAAATGAGAGAAAAGCTGTGTTTCCACACTCAGAAAAGATGATTGAGCTAATAAAGAATTCACGGAAAGTCATCATTCCAGGTGCAGGACATGTATCAAACTTGGAAAATCCTGATGTCTTTAACAGAGAGTTAGAAGATTTTCTGAAGGGATTAATAGTATCTACAGCCTAAATTAGACGCTTCACAAGATAAGGTCCCAAATCAGCAAAACCTTGATTCCGATAGTAGACTTTTACACCAATACCACTGTTTACTAGCATTTGTGATGCACCAAAGTCTGCTTTTCCAATCTTTTCAGCCTCTGCCAGCATCAATTCTCCCAGTCCTAGGTGTTGCCAAGCATCACGATCACGTTTGCCGATATCTACCACAGGACCATACACCCTCAATTCACGGAGGAGGACTGTCGGGTTCTCTTTTATTTCAGGTCTATGAGCTTCTGGACCTGGACTTCGCAATCTTAGAAAACCAAAGAGCACATCCAGTTTTGTATCCTCAAAAGATAGAAAGACCTCAGTACCGTCTGATGCATCATAATCTCGACGCACAAGTTTAATGTCATCGAGAGAGATGTCTTGTTCAGAGCGCATTTGGAAATGGCCAATCTCTCTGTAGCGGATTGTTGGATTTCTCTGATGGTGAGCGACCATTCTTTGATGAACCAGTTCACGCAAGTGTCCTTTGTTCAAACCTGCTTCAATCTGGTGTAATGGAATATCACGCTGCATTCTCTGTATTCTGACATATTCAGGCATTTTACTGACTGCATCTGAAACCAGTGATACTATCTGCTCATTTGAATAGGGTGTATATTCACCTGATTTCCACCAATCATAGAGTTTCGTGTTCTTGACGACCAAAGTGGGGTAAATTTTCAACATGTCAGGACGAAATCTTGGGTCAGAGAATAACTCATTGAAGATTTCTAGGTCGCTCTCAACTGTTGCCCCAGGAAGACCAGGCATGATGTGATAACAGACTTTCAGACCACTGTCACGAAGCAGTTTCGTTGCTTTCACAGTTTCCTTAACGCCATGACCCCGTTCCACTTTTGATAGGATTTCATCAGACAGGGTCTGAACGCCAATCTCTACTCTTGTGGCACCTAGATTGAGCATTGTGTCTATACTTTCTTGTGTCACCCAGTCTGGCCGGGTTTCAAATGTGAGACCGACATTACGAACCTCTGCAGTTTCGTTGATTTTCTTGGCTTGTTCTATATCGGTACTATTTGATTGATTCATAGCATCAAGACAGCCTTTGACAAAGAACTCTTGATACTCAGGGGGTTTTGAGCACCAGTCTCCGCCCATAACGATGAGTTCAACCTTGTTGATGCTATGCCCAATAGTGGATAGCTGTTTGAGTCTGCCCTCTACCTGTCGATACGGATCAAACTCATTCTGAATCCCTCTCATTGTGGCTGGTTCATGGCCGGTGTAACTCTGAGGGACACCTAAATCTGGGCCTCCAGGACAGTAAGCACACTTAC
>JBHLRT010000094.1:0-6483 GCA_048882305.1 Candidatus Thorarchaeota archaeon | reverse complement strand
TGGTGTCACAATTGCGGATGCTGAGTAATTCTCGGTCCATCTCTTGCTAAATTAGAGATTAAGATATATCAGAACTACTAAATACGTCATCGCTTACACGCAGAGTGGTTGACCATGACCAAACTCATGATTACAGATACAGTCCTACGAGACGCACATCAGTCACTTCTTGCAACAAGAATGCGTACTGAGGACATGCTTCCAATCTGTGAAAAGCTTGACAAAGTTGGATATTGGTCTCTTGAAATGTTTGGGGGCGCAACCTTCGACTCAATGATGCGTTTCTTGGATGAAGATCCTTGGGAACGGCTTGAGGCTCTTCGAGAGGCGCTGCCAAACACGCGATTACAGATGCTACTTAGAGCGCAGAACGTGGTTGGATATCGACATTATGCTGATGATGTGCTTGAGGCGTTCGTTGTAGAAGCAGTAAAGATTGGGCTTGATGTCTTTCGGATTTTCGATGCACTCAACGACATCCGGAACATGGAGGCGGCGATGAGATTCGTAAAACGTGAAGGTGGTCATGTTCAAGCAAGTTTTTGCTATACACTCAGTCCCTTCCATACAAATGAAAAATTCGTCGAGATGGCCAAAGAACTCTATGCTCGAGATGCTGACTCAATCTGTATCAAAGACATGGCGGGTCTTATCTCTCCAGAGGCAGCATTTGACCTTGTCACAAAGCTCAAAGACGAGATTGATATCCCCATCCAACTTCACTCACATTATACAAGCGGCATGGCATCAATGGCCTATCTCAAAGCTGCAGAAGCTGGAGTTGATGTGGTTGACTGTGCGATATCTGCTCTCTCAATGGCGACCTCACAACCTGCCACAGAATCAATTGTTGAAGCACTTAAGGGATCAAAGAGGGACACAGGTCTTAATCTGAATCTATTAGCGGATATTGCAGACTACTTCAGAAAGATTAGAAGAAAATATGGTCAATTTGAAGGGAGTCTCCAAGGGGTTAACCCTCAAGTCTTGCAGTTCCAGATTCCTGGAGGAATGTTGTCAAACCTCGACAATCAACTCAGAGAACAAGGCGCGCTTGATCGATATGATGAGGTCCTCGAAGAAGTCCCACGCGTAAGGGCTGAGTTGGGATACCCCCCACTGGTCACTCCATCTAGTCAGATTGTGGGCACTCAGGCGACTTTGAATGTCATAACTGGTGACAGATACAGCATGATTCCTACTGAGGTCAAGCAATACATCAGAGGCTACTATGGACGACCACCAGCTGAGATAGACCCTGAGATAAAGAAGAAGGCTATCGGAGATGAAGAGCCTCTCAAATGTAGACCTGCAGACATGCTGGAGCCTGAACTCCCTGCAGCTCGAGAGGCACTGAAAGACATTCCACACCTACCTAGAGACCTCGTGTCGTACGCCCTTTATCCACAATATGCACTGGACTTCCTAAAGCGCAAGGCACAGCGTATGAGCAGAGGCACAATGACCGCTGAACTTGAAGTTGCACTTGCTGCTGCAGTCCTTCATATGAACGGCGCAGGACCTAGTTCAATTGCGTCAGTAGTTGGAAGGACACAGTCGTGGTCTGATGCTGGTAAGTCTGACTTAGTTGAGGGAAGAACCATCCAATACAGTCCTGGACATTGGGAAAGATCTTCCTCATCATGGTCATCTGCGGGTAGAAAAGACATCATGCGCCGAAAGAGTAGGGGGCTCTGAAATGAGTCCGGAGTATAAGATAACCTTGGACGAACGACCCTTTGAAGTTGAGGTCAGTATGCTTGACGAGGGAGGGCTACTTATTGTCAGTGTAGGTGACCAGAGCTTCACGATGAAGCCAACCGTGGATGAGGATGGCAACTGGATTGTCAACGACACGGCAATGGACTATCCGGTAAAGATACTCAAAAAGACAGGAAAAAATGTCACTCTAGAGATAAATGGTGAAGAACATACTATCGAGTGGGAACGGCTCAGACGAGAAGAGGTTGCAAAGACCGTATCTGCATCATCAGCGACTGGTCCTAAGGTCAGCGGGGGGATTTATCCACCAATGCCCGGTAAGATTACCGAAGTACGGGTTAAGGTTGGTGATTCAGTAAAAACAGGTGATACCGTTTGTATCCTAGAAGCCATGAAGATGTTCAATGAGTTGAAGTCCGGCTCATCTGGGACTGTAAAAGAAGTCAACGTCGAAGTTGGTTCGATGGTGACCCCAGCGGATTTACTCGTGCTTATCAAGTGAGGCTAAAGTACCATGGAACCAGTGAATGTCATTGGTGTCGGAATGACTAAATTTGGCGTACTTGATGACTCTCTAGTACAGTTGGCTGAACTCGCTGCTTTCAAAGCTATGAGTGACTCCCAAACACTTGGACAAGAAATCGATCATCTTGTTGTAGGCTCTCATAATCCAGACGAATTTGTGAACATGAGCCATCTCTCAACCCTCTTAGCTGATAGAATCGGTATTGTACCTGCAGGAGCAACTCGTGTAGAAACTGGTCCGTCTTCTGGCTCAAGTGCCTTTGAAACCGGATTAACTATGATTGCTTCGGGACACTCAGAACTCGTCTTGGTAATTGGCGTTGAAAAGATGTCAACGGTGGACCGTGGTACTTCATTGCGAATTCTCACCAAGATGTTGTCCCATGAGAGCGAAACTCGTTATGGCGCTACTCCTGCTTCTTTGGCAGCTTTGGTCACGAGAAAGTACATGCATCAATATGGACTCACAAGAGATGAGTTGTCATTAGTTCCAGTGAAAGCACACCGGAATGCAGCAAATAATCCGCTGGCACATTTCCAAAATGATGTCACGATAGAAAAGGTAAGCAACGCTCGAATGGTTGCAGACCCGCTCACATTATACGATTGTTGCCCGACTAGTGACGGAGCTGCTGCCTTAGTTCTTGCTTCTGATAAGCTAGTGAAAGAACTTGGAGTGATAGACCAAGCTGTACGTGTCCTTGGCATCGGTCATGGAACGGACTATCACGCATTACAACATAGGCTTTCGTTGACATCATTTAGAGCTACCAAAGTAGCGGCTGAGAAGGCATTGTCTATGGCAAAGATTCAACCACAGGACATCGATGTTTATGAGCTGCATGATGCTTTCTCAATTCTCGAATTAGTGCACATGGAAGACATCGGAATTGCAGAGCGAGGTACTGCAATTCATATGATAAAGAATGGGGCCACAGAGGTTGATGGACAAATTCCTGTGAACACGACCGGGGGTCTCAAGGCAAGAGGTCATCCTTCCGGGGCCACTGGAATTGCGCAAATTCATGATGTTTATTGTCAGCTTCTTCACAAGGCACCAAAAGGATTACAGGTCAATAATCCATCTCTCGGCTTGACCCAGAACATTGGTGGATTTGGAAATAACATGGTGGTTTCTATCTTCTCAGGGCCTTAGTTTATTCAAATTCTTTTACCATCATTCATCCAAGAATCTCTTATTTGATTTTCAAATGTTTTCTCTGTGTACTAGCCCGGAAATGTGGCTCAGCGCGCTGCATTAGCGAAACAAGATGGGAGCAACTAGTCTTGCTAATGGACCTAGCAAGAAGAAGGAACTAGAACTGACTCTCTCTTGGACTGCCTGCGGGAATAAGTCCGTACAATTGAACGGTGTCACTACAATGAGAAAGAATGTTCTTGCACTGACCTTTTTGGTAACTCTTATTGGAATCGGTTTAATCATTCCAACAGCTAATTTTGAATCGATAGAAGTTCAATCACCCGATTCTCAGTCATTCACCATGTCTGCTATAGGCGACAATACCGAGGATTATGTGGACCAGTTGTCCGATTTACATGCTCCCACTGATATTGGAACGCATAACACTTTCACCGATCTTCAGACTTTCGACACCAATTATGATGCCATGACTGAGGCTAATCAAGGCTCAGCTGGAAATGATGTTGAAGATGTTGTTGATAGTGATGCCACAGACATTGATTCCAGTCCCGATGTTGGGACTCAAGGTACATTCGCAAATGCTCAGGATTTTGGTGACGCCGATTATATGACAGTGCAGGAGACCGATTTGGGCTTTGCAGGTGTTAATGAGAATCTAGATTGTAATGGCTATGACAGCACCTTTACAGCTTGGACCACTGCTGGCACCTCGCCTTATCTTGATGCTATAGATTACAGTACTAATTACATCTATACATCTGGTAATGGTGATGCTGCTGGTTATTTCACATTTCCCTCAACATCTCTCACATCTGGGTCCGCTATTGTGACTTTGTATGTTTACTCTATGAGCGTTGATGGAGATGATTTGGCTTCTGTCTATTACAACGTTGGTTCTGGAGACGTTTACTCTGGAATTGATGTTTGCAATAGTACCACCTTCCAGTACAATACAGTCCCTCTAGGGTCTCTTACAGTTGCTGAGATTAACGCTCTAAGTATTAGATTCACATCTGTTAGATCCCCGCCAGGTAGTGAGATAAGAATCGATTATGCGTACATCAATGTCTTTGCGCCTGCAGTTCCTGATTATGAAATGCAATTTGAGTATCAATTCACTACTGTTGATTTTGATGAAGTGAATGAACAAGTCTGTATCAATGTTCAGACAGCAACTCAAGGTACTGAGGAGCTTGAGGTTTATGAGTGGGATGGAGTATCAACCTGGTCATTACTCGGTACAATCACCTCTGATGGATGGAACAACTTCACAGCATCATACATTACTTCATCCACCTACTACATCGAGATTCGTGATAACGAACGTACAGACGAGGGAACACAATCCACATGGGCAATCGACTCAATTCTTCTTCATGTCTGGACTGTTCCCATTTTGAATTATGAATTAGACTTGGAAGTTGGTTGGACTACTGCTGATTTTGATGAAACAAATGAGGAGCTCTGCATCTATCCAGTAACTGGTGGTGGCTGGCCTACAGAAGATATCAAAGTGGATGTCTGGAATGGTGCATGGACCAATGTGATAGCAGACTTGACACCTGATCAATGGAACAATGTCAGCATCTCCAGTTATCTAACTGGAACATCATTTGAGATTCGTTTTCTCGGAGGTACAGAAACTGGTGATACAACTCAGGACACTTGGGAGATTGATACAGTACTTATTCACACATGGACTCCAAGCTATGCCCCTGTAATTGACCAAGCACCAACATTGGGCAACCCGAGTGATACCGATAACATGTATGCTCAATATCTTGAGTATCAGGTCACCGTCTATGTGTCAGATCAAAATGGATTCGCAGACATCACTTATCTGGAGATTGGATTATGGGATAACACTCAGACGACAGAGTACTGCAGATTTAGATATAATGAGGATACGAATACTTTCACTGAGGAATATGATGCTGGTACTTATGTTTCTCTAAACACTGGAAGCTCCACTGCAACAGAGAGTGGCAACGATATAGACGCAACCTTCTACTTCACCATTGATTGGGACTTCCCTGATTCTACTGATTTGGATGCAAATTGTACGGTCATTGACACTCAGGCTGAGTCTACTACCACATGGTATGAGGTAAATTGGGATGTGGAAACTCGGCTGGAATATTCAGTTGTGCCTAGTGTCGATGATGGTTTAGGAACCCTGGATAGAGGCGACCTTGATGGCTCCTTCTCCATTACTGGTACTGTGATTTACTATCAGTCAATTGATGACTTTCCAGCATCAACCGCGGTCGATGTCTGGGTTTCAGCATCAGAATATGGCACCGACGTGGGACCCTGGAGCGACTTAACTCTCACCTCTGGTGTGTTCGATGTTACTTGTTACGCTGATGATGCAATTGGTCAGGACACATATACTGTCAAAGTGGTTGAGGAGGGAGCTGGCTCTGGAGGTACAGACCTCTATTATACTACTAGCGCTACGGATACGTACATTGCAGACCAACTAATTATCACTTTAACTGGTCCAACGAATCAGAGAATCAATATCGGAGAAAATGCAACAGGTATTATAGTTTCAGCAATCTATGACTATGATGATGCTACCTTTGATGGTACGCTCACACTCAACAACACTCAGTTCGTGTACGGAACAGCTCAGAGGCAAGACTACACAGTGTCCTCTGCTTCTGGCGGGACTCATGGCGTATCATTCATAGGAGTGAACGATGTCACGTATTGCATTTGGGACTCTCTTTCCATCACAATTACTGACCCAGCAAACCAGCGGATAAATACTAATACAAATGCATCAGGTATCATTGTTTCTGCAATCTATGACTATGATGGTTCTCCCTATGATGGCACACTGACTCTGAATAATACGCAGTTTCTCTATGGTACTGCTCAGATTCAGTACTACACAGTACAGACTGCGAGTGGTGACACATATGGAATTACATCAATTTCAAGTAATGATGTCACATTTTGCATTTGGGACTCACTAACAATCACAATCACAGATCCAGCAGATCAACGACAGAATATCAATGTCAATGCCACCGGGATTTTAGTTTCAGCTATACGCGATTACGATG
>JBHLRT010000093.1:0-6488 GCA_048882305.1 Candidatus Thorarchaeota archaeon | reverse complement strand
GATAGTCCATTGAGTGAATCACGACTCAGGTGACTGTAGAGGATGTAGAACGGAGGACCTTCAGATGAGGTTTTATGTTTAACAATGATGGTTGGACCGTTGTCAAGTGGTTTTGCATTGTCTTTGAAGCTGTGAATAACACCATCATAGACCGATAGGACAGGAGTACCGCCTTCAACAAACAGATCAAGGGCTAAGTGAATTGTCCTGTTCTCATCGCCTGGTGACAAATATTGGGTTCCACTATAGATTAAGCGAGGCTCATTGTAGCGTCCAATACCGATATTTACGCCAGAAGACTGAAGCTTTTCAGCTACGAGATTCCCAAATCTAATGTTGTCGGCAAGTTGGAGTGGAGAGGAAACATCCATGCTTCCAACACTTAGGTCTAACACGACACTATTAGTAGCATCAAGTGGTATGCCAAAAGGACTTGAGAATGATGCAGAGTTCTTCTTCAACCATTTCTTAACTTGCAAAGAAGCGATACATGGCTCTAACCCTACAGTTTCCAGGAAGCAATATGCTGCGTATCTTGGATGGATACCTGATAGTTGAGATAGCATTTTCCAAGCTCGACCCTCACTAATGACTAGGTATTCATTGTCAGGTTCAAGCGTCTTCTGATATGCTGAAACAGAGACACTTGTAGCTAATCTGGTGCAAACCAAAGGGAAAAGAACCTCAAGCTCTAACTCAGTCAAAGGATAAACTGAATGATATCCTGAAACTATCTTTTGCCCGACCCCAATTGGATCAGCTTTGTCGAGTATTGCATATGCAATAGCAATTGCCAATTCGTTGATAGTATGGGAGTAGACCATGTCTCCGAAGTCAAGAATACCAAATGTACGATTCTCATCATGTGGATTATTAATTACAATATTGTCATCATTAGCGTCATTGTGAATGACACTTGTCCGTAGTTCATCCATCCTTGGTACAACATTTGTTTCAAAGAGGCTCAGGTAATATTCAACAAGTTTCAGTTTCTCCGGATCAGAGATGTTCTCTTTGAACTTGCTAATTGTTAAGCTAGCTTTCTTCAAATCCCAGTAGAAGTCCCGATGAGTTGAGGGGTGATCGAAATCAGCAAAACTCTTGCTTAGAGTTCCAATGAACTTCCCAAAGTCTTCGAGTAGCTCAGAAGAATGAGGATTGACCGAGGACATGATTCTTCCATGGAGATAAGAAACCAATCTCACAAAGTGTGAATTCCCATCGTGAGATTCAATCTGAGCTATCTCATCACCTGAAACTGTTTTCTGAATTCGAGGGGCTATAGGGAGCATGAATCCATCAGCAAGATGATGCATAGCTTGATTTTGAAACTCTAGAGTTTCTACTTTCTCTGAAACTGCTGATATCTTTAGAACAAACTCCTCGCCAGTTACAGTCACAAGATGAAAATTCTGATCACGTTCACTAGGCAATTCTTCGAAAATGCCTGAAAGACCATAAAGTGACTTGGTGAGTTCATATACTTGTTCTTTATTGAACTTGGGTCTCTCCTGGTCTCGAACGTCCACAGATATAGTCACCTTGTGATACTAACAGGAGATGCATTCAATGCCATAAATGTAAGCGTTCTTCAACTATGGTTCTTAACGAATTTCTCAAATTCCTGTAAATAGTCATCCATGGGAATCTCCCAGCGATTTGTGGACTCATTGTGGAGTTGATAGTGGCTGTGCATACCTCCAAGGGCCACAGTGCGATTGACCACTGTTTGAAAGAAGTAGGAATCAAAGTAAGTCCGTAGAGTTTCGAACGCTTTCATGTAACCAACTAAGTCGCTGGAGTTCATTGTGATTCTAATTGCGAATCGATTGGGTTTGTCCATGTATATATCTCTACGAAATGGTAGATAACGAAAACATGACATTGCTGAGTCATTGGTAGGGTCTATTTCAACAAAGGTATACAATATCAAAGAAGTTGGAGAGGGTGGTAATATCCAGACAGAACCTCTCAAAACATTCTCGTCTCTTAGCCGTTTCATCCTTACTCGGACTTGAGTGTCTGAGATTCCAACGCGTTTGCTGATTTCCTTAGAAGAGATGTGACCGTGTTCCTTTATCTCTGCAAGAATCGCAATGTCCGTATGATCATATTCCATGGTTTTGCGGTCCCAAGAGAAGTTAAAACCAGAAGGTGCACCGGATTTGATAGCCTTCTCTGATTGAGTGACCCAGTCTTTCCAGTTCCATTTCCAGCCTGTTGTGGGATTATATCTCGAAAGGTCTGCTTGTATGGGTATAAAATCAACTGTGTCAAATCTATGATGATCTTTAAGGATGTTCATCTTTCGCATATCTTGAAGCATAGTGTCAATAATTTCAGGTCTTTCAAGTGGAAAACCACCTGCAGTAAAATATCCATTATATCGTCCATATGTTGCATAGTGTACGTTGAAGTTTTTGAAACAGTAAAGGAACTCCCTTGGAAGATGTCTGTACTCTTCAGTCAATTCAAGGAATAGACCCAGCTCACCTAGACCAAGTTTTGCATCGAGTGTCTGAGGCCATTGTTGGTAGAAGAAGCCTTTCTCTTTGAGTCGTTGAATTCTGTATCTGATGGTCCTCACTGGAAACTTGAGCATTTTAGCTAGCTCTGGTGCCTTACCTGAACCACCAAGTTCAGCAAGTGCTTTCAGAAGCATTTGATCCGTGAGCTTCTGTCTTCTTTTCGACACTTCTCTAGTTCTCCATCATCTTTCTTTACTCATCTCAAGGAACTTTTCCAAGTCCTGAATATATTCCTCCATAGGAATTTCCCATCGGCCAGTTGCTTCTTTATGCAGAAGGTAGAATCCTCTCATTCCGCCATGTGCTACTCTATTACTCACAGAAACTTGAATGAAATATGAACGGAAATGCTGGCGGAACGATTCAAGACCTCTGTAATAACCAGCCACATCACTCGAATTCATGGTGAGCCTGACACAATATTTGTCTGTGGATTCCATTAGTAGCTCTTTTCGAAATGGTAGGTGGAGAAAGCACGTAAATGCAGGATGATTGGGTTCTTCGAGCTCGAAATAAGTGTACAGTGAAATATTCGCTGGTGTTTGTTCAGTCAACCATGTATATCCTCGGAGTATGTTTGATTCCTGTAAGCGACGGATTCTGACTCCAACCTGTGTCTCGGATAATCCAATCCTCTCACTCAATTCCTTATGTGTTATCTCAGTGTTCATCTTCAACTCTGCAATAATTGCGATGTCCTTGTGGTCGTAATCGAAGGGAGCAGGACTTTGGTCAAACTTCAAAGGAAATTCTTCGCCCTCCTTCAGTGTCTTTTCGCACTGTTTCACCCAGTCTCTCCAATCCCAATTCCATCCAACCTTTGGATTGTATTTGGTCAGGTCTCCAGCAATAGAGAGATAATCAAGTGCTCGATGAATATACGAATCTTTGATGAGACCCAGTTGTTTCATTGCTCGCATCATTCGATCCAAAATTTGCGGATTCTCTATTGGATAACCAGCCCCAGCTGAATACCCATTGTACTTACCGAATGTAGCATTGTGTACGTAGAGATTTGGAAAATAGTTAAGGAACTCTCGAGAGATACCTCTGTACTCATCAGATAAGTCGAATATTACTGCAGCATCGCCAAGACCTAGCTTGGTATCAAATGTCTGAGGCCATAATCGTCCCAAGTATCCTTTCTCTCTGAGTGATTTGATTCTGTAACGTATTGTTCTGTCAGGATAGCCTAAGATCTCACTAAGCTCGGTAGCTGTGACCTTACCTCCAAGGTGTGTGATTGCATCTAAGAGGATTGAGTCTTTCAGACGAGGTCTTTTTTCGGTCACAGGCTTCCACGAGCTCCTTAGTTATTCCTCTATTACGGTGAACTTAAGCTTTATAAATTGCCGGATGTATTATTGTACCGTTTGAATGGCAATATTTCTATTAAATAATTGCCGATAAAGCAATGGATTGTGATAAAGGATGTTCACACAGAACGACCTCCCAAAAAGTGCGCTCATAGTGCTAGACCATCTCACCAAAAATGGTCCGATGGCTCCAAGAGATCTCTCGAAGAAATCAAAGATGCCATTAAGGACAGTGACCTTTGCACTCAAGAAGTTAGTAAGTCAAAGATTACTTCGAAGAGTCCCAAACCTATTGGACATGCGCAAGCCACTATACCACGCAAATATCGAAAGAATACGTGAGGTTGAAACAGAGATCGAGCGACTCCGCATAATGGTCGGGCTTCAAATGCGAGCAATCTAGGCCCTGTGGCTGTTGGCGAGATCTCTTAAATCGAGAGTGTCAAGATATGTGTCCATAGCAAACATGGTCAGGGTCTTGTCAACCTCAGGGAGCTCACGTAGGAAATCAACAATGAAACTGTTCATCTCACCGATGTTCTCAGCTCGCACTTTAAGCAGGACATCATACTCTCCACTCAAAACATGTACACCCTGAACTAACGGATGACCTGCAATCTGTTCACAAAACTCCCTCTGTGAAAGAACTCCTTTTCTTCCAGGCACTCGATATCTGACTGTTACGAGAATGAAAGCAAGTGTTTCTCGGTTGACCTTGACGGGATCAACCACTATCGAATATTTTTCAATGACCCCATCATTCTTCAATCTCTTCATCCGTGCATGTACAGACGAAATACCGATACCAAGAGATTTTGACAACATTGCTATACTCTGCTTACTGTCCTCTTGGAGGAGATGAAGCAGATTATTGTCTATATCATCAAGACCTCTGGATTTCGAAAATTTTTCGGCCATAGTAAACATATATCCGAATATCTTGAATAATTTTCGCTTTTCAGCAGGAAAAAATTATAGCCATATTGAGCATCGAAGTTACGAGAGCAGGCATTGTCTAAAAAGTAGAAATTTGGAAACCTCTCGAGTTTCATCACCCCCCCAGGGTATCCGCACGGAGACAATGCACTCTCTCAAATTTCAGTGTCTGAGATCCGGAGGTCACTCCATATGTGTAAAGTCCCTGAGCAACCCGAATTCCTTCGACTGATTTTTTCAGACCTTCTTGGATATACAAGAAGTATAGAGGTCGGAATCGATAGATTGGACGAGGTAATCGATAATGGGCTTGTTATTGATGGATCTTCAGTACCCGGCTATTCTACGGTCAATAAAAGCGATGTACTTCTCCTCCCTTCCAGCGCCACCCCACTTTCTCAGCCTTGGGACCCTTCAGCCGCATTCTTACTTTGTCGAGTTCATGAGACCTCAGGAGAACCTCATCCGCGAGACCCCAGAAACGTCCTAAGTAGCATTGCGAAAAGAGCATCCACCTTAGGACTCAAACTCATGGTCGGAAGCGAGCTTGAGTTTTTTACACTTACAAGACGTTCAAATGACTCAATAATTCCTCTTGATGATGGAGGATATTTCTCATCTCAGCCTCGAGATTTTTCTCTCGAATTCAGGCGTGATGTAATTCGGACACTAAGGAAGTTAGGAATAGATACGACTTCTCATCATCATGAGGTTGCTATGGGGCAGCAAGAAATAGGACTCAGATACACTGATGCAGAAGCGGCAGCAGACAACATCATGATTTCCAGAGTTGTGATCTCGGAGATGGCATATCGACAAGGGATGATTGCCACTTTTATGCCAAAGCCATTCTCCGAACAAAACGGATCAGGAATGCATCTACATCAGAGCTTGTGGAGTCTTGATTGTACAAGGAACCTATTCGCATCAGAGTGTGACAGCCAAATCTCTCAAATGGCTTTGTACTATATAGGTGGACTACTCAAACATGCAGTCACTCTTTCTGCAATTCTTGCACCTACAGTCAACTCATACAAGAGACTGGTTCCAGGTTTTGAAGCTCCCACTCGAGTAGCTTGGGGATATAGAAACAGAAGCACAATGGTCAGAGTTCCTCATTTCAATGGATCAAAGAAGGCAGCTAGAATTGAACTTAGGTGTCCTGATGCAACTTCATCTCCGCATCTGGTCATTGCATCTATCCTTGCTGCGGGACTAGATGGAATTGAAAAGAGGATTGAACCGCCACAACCAACAGACAAAGATCTCTTTGACTCAAAAACAGTTCTTGAATCGCTCCCCGGTTCGTTGGAGGGTGCCCTTACGAGTTTCAACTCCAGTTCATTGATGAGAAGCGTCCTTGGAGAATCAGTTGTTGATGCGTTGGTCAGACTTCGGAGTCGGGAATGGAGAAGCTATCTTGATGCAACTGGAGACCCTGGTAGCTCTGAAATCACAGATTGGGAAATTGAGAGATACATGCATGTGAATTAGTTTTCAGCGCATCCAAAAGACTTCTATCTAGCATAATCACTTTTTTTGACATTGGAGGTCAGAAATAATGGCCAAGTTCGAAAGCAAGGAACAGTTCCAACAAGTATTCAGTAAGTTTTGGGAGAAAGCAATCACACATCCCGAGATCATGGAGAAACTTGCCAAGTCGCAAGTCGTCGTTCGTTTTGATGTAGAAGACCCTGAGGTACACATG
>JBHLRT010000092.1:0-6497 GCA_048882305.1 Candidatus Thorarchaeota archaeon | reverse complement strand
ATGAAACTATGAAGAACAATCCAAACAGTAATGGAAACCAACTCACGTATAGTTCGCTTATTATCAAGCTACTTCCCTCGGTCCACGTGTGTCCTGTATGAGCTGAGCGATATTTCAAGTTTCCCTGCAATATCGTATCTTAATTTCCATAGTTTTTTATCATAGTAATTGATTATCCGTTTCGCGAGTGAGCGTAATGGGTAGGATTGCATCTTTCTTTGGCTTTCCAGAGGACAATTTGAGAGTACTTAGAATTGCACGGACATTCTTGATACTTGTTCCATTGCTCATTGCAACGGTCATGATGTCAAGCACATTCTACATGATCTTCATTGCTGAAGCTTTAGGTGGTGGACCAGGAAGATTTCTTGAAGGTCTCGGTCTTGTTGGAGTTCTTGTCATAATTCAATTAAGTGTGCAGACTGCTCTTGACTACCCCACTGGTGCGGTTGGTGACTGGATTGGTCAACGCTGGGTCATTGCCTCAGCATACATGTGCTATGCGCTTGCATTCTACCTAACTTCACTAATCACGGTCGACACTCCTTTCATCTTTTTCATCTTCGTCTATGTATTAGTGGCAGTGGCTGCATCTCAGGAGAGTGGGGCTTGGGGCGCTTGGTTTGACAATAACTATCGCATCGCAGTTCCTGATGATGATGCTAGGAAGTCGTATGGAGTCTTTCTCGGACGAAGTGGGATGCTCATACAGATCTGTGCTACAATCAGCCTGATACCCGGTAGTGTTCTTGCAGTAGTATACGGTCGACAATGGGTGTTTATACTAGAAGCAATACTTTGCTTCTTTATTTCTTTGCTAGTTATTCGATTCGTCGTGGATTTTCCTGAGATTGAAGAAGCACGACAGCGTCCGACTATGAGTGAATACACCAACCTGCTGAAATCGGGAGTCAGTTTTCTATTTACGGATCCATTTGTTAAATGGTTCATTATTGGAGGGATGTTAACGACAAGTGTGATTATCGTTTGGGGTAATCTAATCCTCTTTCCTTTTTACTATCTGTACTTAATCACAGATGTAGGAGTTGCCAGCTTTAGAACAATTCTGTTTGTACCTGGAGTCGTTTCCGAAGAACGTTCCGGAGTTTGGTCACAGCGATTCGAGCCCAAGAAATGGATTCCTAGATTCCGATTGCTTCAGACCTGCGGGTTCGTTTTCTTTCTACTCATAGCACTATTCATGATTGTATTCCCACCACTTGCTGAAGGTGCCACTATGATTCAACTCATGATTCCATTCACTGATGTTGTGTTCTTGGAACTGCCTCAAGCCTACATTCTTCCCATCACTGCTCTCTTCCTTGCATTCTTTATTACTGGTCTCCTGTCACGATTCGCAATGGTGCTTTCACAAAGAATACTTCTGGATGTGATTCCCAACAAAATCCGAAACAGTGTCTATTCTTTAATGCCCACTGTGGCAATGATTTTAGCCCTTCCCCAAATAGTTGTAGTAGGCTTTGTGATACAATATCTAAGCTTTCCAATCGCTTTGGTAATGTGTGCGATTTTATCGTTGATAGGAGTGCTTATGATACAGAGAGGCTTATCATATCCAATTCCCACTCCTGAGGAGGAAACATGGGGATCGCCAAAAGCAGAATCTCCAATTCACTTTGAAGATGTGATGGATCCAGAGATCGATGTTGATGATGACCTGGTCTAACTAAAGTGATTGATCACAATATTGTAAGCAAATTCAGTCTGAATAGATACTGAATTCTATGTTTGGGCTGAGTATTTTATTCGAAATATCCGAGTTCCTTCTTCCTTGCTTGGGCATCTCTAATTGTCTGCGCATATGCCTTTGCTTTCTCTGCCTTTGGATTTGAGGATTCTACTCTTGTTGCTCTGTCGAATGAGTAAGCTGCTTTGACCTTGTACATATTGGCACGTTTGTAATCGCCTTCTCCTTCCAACTGCGTGCCAAACAAATTACATGTACTAGCCAATACCCACCATGCGTCAAAAGAAGAAGGTGTCAGACTGGTAGCTTCATCAAACGCCTCTATTGCCTTCTCCAATCTACCTGATTCCATTTCTTGTCTTCCCCTTTCATAGGCTTCGTTGGCGTTCATAGTAGTACCCAATTGGTTGGAGATAGGTATGATGTCATAAGCTTGGTGATACACCCTTGAGAATAGCTGTTGCAAACAGTGCATCACGTTTGAAGCGAACTTTTTCCTCATCAGTCGAGTGTTCTTTTATCGATAAGAATGCATCCTGCTTTATCGAGTCTGTAATCTGCTCACTGTTTTCTCCATCAAGCAACCAGTCATAGTCCATCATTTCTTTCCACCAGAACTCTGCAGACAGGTAATCAAATATGGCTGATCTTTCAAAGATGCGAATGTCTTGAAAACCAGCTCGACTAAGTATCATCCTCCATCCCTCCTCATTCTCAATGTGATAGTTACGTTTGCAATCAATTGAATATGACGAAAGGAATGCATGCATCCAATCAAGGTCTTCCTGCAATAACCAGGTACTCATTCCGAACTTGCCATTTGGTTTCAATAGACGAATTATCTCACGCATTAGATCATCTTGTTTCTCGTATTTCAGAGAATCAAAATCGTAATAGTTGTCCCATCCAATGAAGCCTGCAGTGATATAGTCAAACGAGTTGTCCTCATACTCAGTCTTTCGAGCATCTATGAATTCAACCTCAGCGTTTCTAATGTTGAACCTTTGAATTTCAGCAGTTGTAGCCTTTGCACAATGATCACATGTTTCAACACCTTGTACGAATCCTGAACTACCAACCTGTCTTGCCAGAGGATAGAGAACTGATCCGCCGCCTGTGCCAATATCAAGGACAATTGAACCTACTTGAACTTCAATCAGTTCTACTAACACCTCTCCAAAGATATCCCAAAAACCTCCCCATGTTCTAGGTTTCAGGTCAGCTAATCCCAACTCACACGACTCCGCACTAACATAGACTCTAGATGATAATATTCATTGGATGTGCGCATGAAAACATCTCACAATTGGCTACTTAGACTGCAGTTTCCTTCTATGTGCCTTCTCGTACACATTTACTGCAAAGCTGCGCTAAACCTCACCTTAAATACATCAAATCATATTTGATATAAAACCATGAGCCCTTCAAGTAGATCCCAAACTGTTGCAATTGTTGCAATACTTGTTGTTATTATGGGGGTAGGAGCTTTTGCAGGCTTTACACTTCTTAATCCTCCTTCTGCCGAGGGCGATACAATCGTGTTGACACTTCTGTACAATGCCGGAGTTATGATAGAAGCTGGCGGGATACGCATCTATGTTGACCCAATCAATCTGAATTCCAGTTTCTCATCACTTCCTGCTGATGCTGTCCTGATCACACACCCTCATGGCGACCATTACAACGCAACATGTATTGAGATGCTGCAAAAAGAAACCACCGTGAATGTTATTCCTGAGAACATGAGTGCGGAGGTTGCTGCTCACGATGCGGTAGCTGTCACTCCTCTTGATACTGTTCAGGTTGGCGACATAACTATCACTGCTTTCTATATGTATACTGAAATATGGATTGAAGGAGAACGGTTTGCCAGCCATCCCTCAGAAGCAAACTGGACGAGTTACATCATTGACATCAATGGTTTCAAGATTTTTCACGCTGGAGATACCAAGAATATCACTGAGTACGAAACAATCACCGGTGAGGTGGATGTTGCTTTACTTCCACTTGGTCCTGGTTGTCAGTCAATGGCTGGTCTTGAGGTTGTTGATGCGATTGGAAAGCTGCAGCCGGACTATTTCATTCCAATACATTTTGAATACAATCTTCAATCAGAACTCTTTGTTCAAGCATACACCGATGAAATTGCTGATTGCTCTGACTGTACTCCAATGTATCTAAAGTATTGGTCCAGTTATACGTTTGAACCTTAGAATCTAACATATCTTGTGAGTTGGAACGCGAAAAGCAATCCAACTCTCAGGGTTTTTTAAAATTTGAGTGCTAAGATGAGAAAGCAATAAAATGGTGGAGGAAGCAGGACCAGTGCTTCCTCGAAAAGGTGTACTACACTACCTTTTTTCTTTCAGGCGAGGAGAGAGCCAGCAATTGACATCCATCTCGCTGAATATTATTCTGCGTAAAAGAAATATAAACAGCTATCACTATATCAGTATAGTCAAAAATTGATATACTGACAGCTTCTCTATGGATTTCCAGTCCCAATCACTAATGTGATATGTACAATCCTTTTTTCTTGAACACTCTTGAAGAAGCGCTTCATACTGGCTTGAAGAATCTCAGAACTCATTGCTTCTTCTCCTTCGAGCTGAGGATGTTCGCGCTGCTCAATGAATTCTCCAATATCCAAAGGATCTTTGAATGAAGTGATTGTTGCGGTGGGTGTAGTAAAAGCTAGAATTCCATCATCCGATAAAACACGTCGCCACTCAGACAAACACTTATCCAAGCAGTCTTTCTTCACATTGCCAGTAATAACAAGCAGATCCAAGAAATCATCTTTTACGGGTATATCTTCAGGAGATCCTTCGATAATTAGTCCATTTTCGATTTCAAGATTAAGTCCTTTTGCCTGTTCTGTGATCGCGTAGATTTTGCCTCCAGCTACATCCTTGCTTAACTGACTAATGACTTTCCTCATTGGTCCCGTAAATCTCGTTGCCACATATCCAATGTTCGAGGTCTTAGATATTTTCCTAGTAAGCATTTGACTGATCAAACCGAAAACACTGTGCTCTGGTGGAAGCCCGTTCAAATATTCAGTATAGAATTCATGTACGGTTTTAATGGCTTCTGTTAGTATTTTCTCCCGTTCATTATCACCTTTAGCCCCAATCTTGTAGACTCTTCGTTTTGGACCTGATTTACTCTCTTCCCATCTGTCAATCAATAAACCTTGATCCTTCATCTCGCCAAGAACTGAATAAAGTCTTCCAATTCCTATGTTGACTTTTCTTTGCTCAAGCTGTTTGTGGATTTCATATCCATAGAACTCAGAATCCCCAGCAATTCTTAATATTATCTCTTTGAGTTCTGGAGTCCGCATTTAATATCACACCATGAATGAAATGTATGTTTGATAAAACTATTTAACCATTGTTAATATATTATTAGGTTGAATGCGGAGTTGAGTATCAGAGATGACTGAGGTAGAAAAAACAGTCAATGCAGTCTTAGATCTTCGAAAACACAAATGTTTCAATGAGGCTGAAGCGCTACTGAGGACGGCAATTAATACTCATCCAACCTCTTGGGAACTCTGGAATCAACTTGGTCATGTACTAGTGGCAAATGAGAATTATCCTGAAGCCGCATCCTCTTTTGAGAAAGCTACAGAACTTAATCCCAATGGTTTCTGGCTCTGGCTTAGTCTCGGTTATGCTAGAAAAGAGATAACTCAACTCGATGGGGCCATTGACGCCACTTTAAAGGCTACTGAGCTTAGTTCTAGTCCAAATGAACTCGGATCTGCATTGTATAATCTGGGATGCTATAATTGCATAGCTGGAAGACATGTTGAAGCTCTTGAATATCTTGAACAAGCCTTTCATAAAGACGAGTCAATTAAGGAATGGGCTCGAGATGATTCAGACCTTCAATCATTGAAAGAGAATGAACGGTTTCTTAATTTGTTGAGTCAAGAGAAAAAGAAGGAGATAGGTCGTGCTTGAAGCACGACCATTGGAACTTGCTTCTCGTAAGAGATAGATGATATGGCCCTTACCTTTGAAAGGATGTTCTATAAACCTCAGCACGTACCTGTGACTTGTGTTTCATATAATCCTTCAAATCAGGTTCAGGTTCAACTTTTTTCCTAAGTCTAGCGAATGCCACTGTTCAGACACCGTGTTTAGATGTGTAGAAAATGAATATCTAGTATCGTATACATATCGGTGTAAATTCTGACCACTGGTGAATCATTTTTAGTCAAAATCGGAATATCTTGGTTCGTTTTCTATCACTCTATCATTTTCTATCCCTTACTAGAAAAATAATAAAGGGTGTCAAACTACGCCCGAGTGTTCCAAGAGGCTATTAGGACACGCTAGAAGTCTCTTAGTGATTGGGTGTGACAGCATATGTCGGAACTTCCATGGACAAGTACTCTTCAGGTTAATCGGTTATATGACCTCCTCGATGAGGGATTTGTTGTTATTGATAATTTAGGAGTGATTGTCCACTCAAACAAGGTATTCGCTGATTCTCTGAATTATGCTCCTGGTGAATTGGTAGATCGTCGTTTTGTAGAGCTCATCCCAGATGAACAACAGAGAGACTTCATGTTACAACTAGCTGATCCCAATAATCAACCTCTACAGATGGATTTGCATATTCCAAATGGCAATTCACGAAATGTATTTGTTAAATCTCTTAGACTTACTGAAGGGGAAACACCAAGAGGATTTTGTCTTATCGTGACTGACCGAAAAGAACAAGGTCCTGAATTCAAACAGATAATATCCTGTGCATATCTCAAAATGGTCACAAT
>JBHLRT010000091.1:0-6519 GCA_048882305.1 Candidatus Thorarchaeota archaeon | reverse complement strand
AGCAAGTCGTTTCCGTCATAATGGACCTCAATATATGTTGGATAGTTCTCCGTAAGATTAGCTTCAAATCCATCAGGAATCACAATGTAGGCGTCTATTTGCTGTTGGTATAGTGCTCGATACGCATCCGCTGTACTGTTATACATTGTAACATTCGCCATCGTTTCATAGAAACCTGTGAGATTCTCAGAGAGGTCTCCTCCTTCGTATGTCCTTGTTGTATCTAAGTCCACGATTCCCAAGTCGGGACCACTACTTGTGGCTGTTTGATTCCCATCATCTCCACCGCCACCAATTCCTGAGCTTCCACCAAGGTCCATTCCTCCCATACTGCTTGCATCAGTTACGTACCACAACATTCCGATAAGTGCGGCCGGAAGGAGGAATATCAATAGAAGGGCAACCTTGTCCTTGATTATTAGTCGAAGTTCTTTCATCACCATATTCCTGATGCGTCTGGATGGTTTGAGAAGAACTTCTGCCATTTCGATTCCCTCTTTTTCATTGGTGGCTATATATGCAACTTAGGATTAAACTTGACGAAGGCAACCTCTAGTTGAACTCTATTAAGGGTTTACCACATGGTGTATAGTCCGTTGGTGTAAACTATCGTCGTTTTTTCGATAGTCGCAGTAAACACACACATAGGACAAATAAAGGGTTAGACTTTTCATCCATCTATCAACCATGTTGTATGAATGTTCTTGATGAGGTTTCTCGATTTGTCCAGTAACGATTTTGCTCGTTTGAAACGTTTCAGAAGGGTGGCAATGCACCATAACATTCCACTTCCTGAAATAGGCTTGGACACAGAGAATGAAATTGAATACCTGAGAGAACGACTGAATGCATCCAATTATTTCGATGCTGAGCATTGGATGCTACCATCATGGGCATACCTCACTCTGAAAGGGCTTGGTAAGGATGCTTCAATGAATACAGAACTGCCTAACAGCTCTTACCGGAATTGGTCACTCATTGGAGGTGTAGGCGCAAGGAAATATGGCATTACAGATTCACGTGGTCTCGTAACGGTCATCCCAGAATGCGGATCTATCGATTTTTGGGTATGTGACACTCAGGACATTATCTACCCTGCTCTTTTAGGTAAGGATGGTCCTCAACTTAGATTGGTTTCTTCAGAAGATCAATTGTATGAGTGGAAGACAGATATCAAATCCATAGAGTTTGTACGATTACTATATCATGCTGAGCAAGACAATAACGAATCTATCTTCAATGAAATTGTTCTGAAAAATATCGCCTTGGAGAATGAATCCATCACTTTCTTTGTGGTTCTGAGACCTATGTCTATTCTCGGTTTTGAGCCAATTGAATACATTACGTTTGATGCTGAAACGAATAGCGTGTTTGTTAATGACACACTTGCACTGAAATCTGATGTTTCTCCGTCAGCAGTTTACCTTGTTGAAGCTAATGATGTCACTATTCCTGACCTCATCGTATCCGATGATCTCAATCATGATGACAAGTTTTCTTCAAAATTAGGGTTAGGCACAGCAATTCTTCGGTTTGATGTTACTTTAGCTCCTGCAGGAACAAAAACTCTGATTTTTGGATCCCCTCTAATCACTCATCCGGAAACTGATCATAGACTTAGGAGTCACCACCGCGATGCATCAATTGGAAACTGGTACGATTTTACTGATAAAAGAGGTGACACTGTATTTCCTGACGAGAAATTAAATGGCGTTCTTTCGCAAGCTGCAGCATCTCTGGCAATCCAAGCTCAGTCTGTTCTCTTTCCAGAATCAGATGATGTGATTTCCGTTAATTGGCACGATCGCATGCGAATTCTTTATGCTTTGATTAAATCCGGTGGAATTGATGTTGCGAGTCAAATTACAAATCAAGCAGCCTACATCTTGAGTGATTCCAAATCTTTACTTGACACAAACGTGGTAAGCCCGGTTCTCTGGGGACTCCTTCAATTACAAGGTTATTCCATCCAGAGAGAATCTATTCAGGAGAACATCGAATTTCTTTCCGGTCTCGCAGAGAATCTAGTAGCATCTCTAGGGATAGATCGCCCCAAAGAGAAGAAGGTGGAAGGAAGGTCTGACGAGATAGGGGATACACCACTTACTCACTACAGTGTTGTAAATGGTGCTATGTTGAGAGAGCTTAATGATATGCTTTGGGATCTTGCTGTTCTTAAAGAAAGTCTGAGTTATTTCTTACTTACCAAGGTTGGTTTGGTTGCGAAAATAGATGAAACAATCCCCCTTGTTGAGAATCGGATACACGAGAAACTTGAAGAGTTTCAGAGTTCGCGATGGCCTAGAACAAATGATCCCGCAATGTTAGAAATCGATAATGCAATACTCGATATTCTAACAACAGTTGTTCAACTCAAGATTGATATTCTTGATCGAAGTTTCATACGTAATCTTTGCAAGAAGGTGTCTGATAGACGACTTGTGCGAAACCTCTGGAAGACTCAAGAACCCAAAGAGCTATTCTCAAGTCATCTTGCATTAAGAATAGCGCATTTTCATGTATGGGATAGACATCGCGATGCGGCAGAACCTCTTCTTCTACGTGCTCTAGAATTCCTGTCAGAAGATTTTCTTCTCCCTGAATTCGTTAACATCAGAACATTTGGTGGAAGTGGAGGTGCGGGATCGAGTGTCATGGCAGCGGTGGATCTTATTCTCCTTCTTAGTGATATGTTGGTACTTGAAGAAAATGGCAATTTGATATTCCTCGCTGGTATTCCCAGTGACTGGTATTCATCCGGTAAGCCCCTTTCCATCAGGGATCTTCACACACGATTTGGCAAGACGAATATTGACATTGGCCAGTCGGCAAATCAAAATCAAATAGAAGTTGGGATGGAGATTCTTCCTGATGAGATTGAGATACATGTGCCTGAGAGTGTACCCATCCGGATGGTCAAGGCGTATGGCGGGAGTATTGTTGCTAGGGCAGCAAAAGATCGATCTCCACACATCAAACTTGTCCCATTGTCAAATGAAGTGACACTCACATATCACCGATGAAGCAAAGGTCCTCACCACTAGGTCTAAGTACACGATTTTTTCCACCGCATTTGTGACATCCAAGAAGCCTTACCTTCTACTAGTGATTATTATTTTACTCTGGGGACTAAATTTCGTAATCTCTAGATTCCTCTGTGGGCTCGAACCTATTAGAATTTCAGGGGTATTATTTGCACTTCTTCGATACACTCTTGGTGCTTTCACATTGATTGCCATTATGGCTTTCAGACGGAAAGGCATCTCTTTAGTTCGAGAAGAAATCCAACCTTATCGGAACCTCATCCTTCTTAGTGCTCTTTTCTCGGCTATTTTCGTAATCGGACTTCATACAAGTACCGAATTCATTACATCTGGAACCTCTTCAATTCTGGTGAACTTGAATCCAGTAGTGGTACTCGTCTTTGGTGTCCTCTTTTTGAAAGAGCGGTTAAGTTTCATGAAGGTGTTGGGCTTTTTTCTAGGACTAATCGGAGGGCTCATTTTCCTTTGGACCTCGATTACCATTGCTCCGGGAATTGAGATAGGGGTTCTTCTCGCACTAGTCAGCACATTTGCTTGGGGCGCATATACCATAACATTGCACTATCTTGAGGGTGCAGACAGGTATGTTGTCATAACAGTAACCCTAGTAACATCTTCATTGTTGCTCTTTGTGTTCAACTTGGGATTGATGTTTCAAGGATTCACTCCAATTTTTGTTCTTGATGCGTTCTCCATTTCAGGTATTTTGATTACTGGCATCCTAAGTTCGGGTATGGGTTATGTAATGTACTTCATGGCTGTCGAAGCACTCGGAGCATCTCACGCTTCGTCTTTCTTGTTTCTCGTACCTTTTGTCAGCGTAGCTGGTGACTTCTTGCTTGGAGAACCCCCCGCTCCAGTAATTTTAGTTGCTGGATTGATCGCTATCATTGGTGTTGGACTTATTCGAATATCCGGTTTTGAGGAAGACAATCAGAGCTGACTTTCTAATATATTCGAATTTTCAAAGAAGACCAAGCTCTGGAATCCAAGTATGAAACGTATCTACATACAAGCATTGGATCACAATTGTTAGAATTAGATCTTGACGAGTTCGGGAGTAATATCATCATGCCATTTCCAGACATCTACCATACATCTAGTTTCTTTAGGAATTCCCTTCAGTTTGAGACCTATATAGATGTAGGCTCCATCTATGTACCTTCCTTTCTTCCCCTCTGGCAGCTTCTTAAGAAAATCAATCGCTCCTTCATCGAACTCTCTTCCTATTATGATGGCTCGTGTTGGAAAATAGGGCTGTAGAATCATTTCATCCTTTTTCATCACAAGTACTCCGAAATTGTCCAAAGTATCAATAAAGTCAATCAGCTGCAGTCTTCCAACATTAGAATCAACTGCTTTCACAAAGGTATAGTTTTCTCCAAAGCTGCTTGATTCATCTCCACCATCCGGTGTCTTTTCTCCAGCATCAATTAGCATGTCTACTGTTCCCTGGGAACCATCTCTTTTCATCAACTGGGGATTGATTGTAACCTTTCCAGGATACTGGTCTTGAATGAATTCTGACACTCTAGTAATGAATGGGTTCTGAATCTTTCTAAGGAACTGGTCTGCTACTTCAGCAAACTCATTGTATTCCTCAGTGCTTGTTGGATTTGCTGTAATCCCACTCTCCTCGAATTGCCTCCCTAGTTCATTCGCAAGAGAGTATGCCATCTGGTACTCCTTCTTCTTAGGTGCGATTAGAGCTGTAACTATTTTGTTTCTTGGCGCTAGGTAGATCACCTTTTCTTCGGTGGTGAATGATGACAAGCCACCGAATTGCAGTTCTCTTGAGAAATGTGCAATAGCTGAAATGAAGCTGGAGAACAAAGAAGGATCAGTTTTTGTCTTCATCCTTGAAAATAAAGGAACGCCTGCGGCAGCGTCAAAGATGACTATTCCTTCTATATCCAATCGATACAGCTCCAATATAGACGCCGGATATTTGACATTTAATACTATCTTGGTTTGTTGGTTTCAACTTCTTCTGGAAACAGGGCTTCCGGTGTCGTAATCAGCTTTTTGAACAGTTTTTGGTCAAAGAATGGAGCTTGCCTGTTCAAGCATGGTACAACCGCGCAACGGGAACATATGAACTCTACAAGCACCTTCATCTCAGGGTATTTCGATACAACAATTTCAAGAGTCTTTTTTGATGGCACGAAGAATGAGTCTTTTCTCTCGCCTAGGGCACTTATGGCAGTTCTATAGACGTTATCAAGAAAGTCAGGTGTAGTTCCTTGTGTTGCATGCAGGTTTGCAGCAAGCACCATGATTGTAGCTACTGAGCAGGACAAGGCATAGTGCTTTGGTTCCCATGCTTTTTCAAATCCTTCCTCTATTACTCCTGTTTCCCACATTCTAAACATCTCAAGCCCCTTCTTCTTCTCATGCTCAAGAATAGGGGTTACAATCTTGCCACCTTCTTTGCCAGGGCCTACACGATATGGGACCCCACGTGGGATATGTGATGGTCTTCCACAGAAGATGTACCATCCTCCCACTTTGCGATTTTTACCAATCATTTTCATTAGGGCTTGATTCTCTTCAAATGGTCGCTCAATCTCATGTGCTGGAACCCATATTGCGTGGTCCTCACATCGTAACTCACCACAGAGTGCACATGGGAACACCTCTTGATTGGTCCGGGAGTATCCGTATCTTTTGCATTCTTCACAATTTGTCATTATACTACCGTCCAGACAGTTCCTAATTAATAACGTTGAGGTTAATGTCTTCCTACTACCTTCACGAAGCCTTATGAGCCACATATGATGAGTCAAATCTGGAGAAGTCTCAATGTCCGACAAAGTCTACACAACTGATTTTCTGGTGATTGGCAGTGGATTATCTGGTCAATTGTTTTCTCTTAAAGCAGCAAAACATGGTACTGTCAATATCGTGACAAAAGGACTTCTTACCGACTCGGCAACAATGAAGGCGCAAGGTGGAATTGCAGCTGTTGTTTCACCAGATGATTCAGTTGATCTACATATCACGGATACAATCCGAGTTGGTGACGGACTCTGTCATCGAGATGTTGTGGAACAGATAATCGGAGCTGGTCCATCTATAATCAAGGAATTGGTAGCTTTAGGTGTTGTATTTAGTAACGAGAAATCCTCTGGTGAATACGAATTAGGTTTAGAGGGTGGCCACAGCAAGCGGCGTGTCCTCCATGTGAAGGATCACACCGGTAAAGACATTGAACTCGCACTAACCAAACAACTGGAGTCAGCTGAGAACATCACCATTCATGAGAATCATATGGCGGTCAATCTTTTTGTTCGCAACAATCGAGTCTATGGTGCTTATGTCCTAGATCTCAATACAAATGAGGTTGAACGATTTGCAGCTAAGACAATCATACTAGCTACAGGCGGGGCCGGTAGAGTCTTTCTCTACACAAGCAATCCCGATGTGGCTACAGGTGATGGGATTGCTATGGCATTTCGTGCTGGTGCCACTGTGA
>JBHLRT010000090.1:0-6534 GCA_048882305.1 Candidatus Thorarchaeota archaeon | reverse complement strand
AATGTCACAACAATGACGGTATATGTCAACTCAGGCAGTTTCAGAGCTAGTGCGGCATATGAGAGAATCAGATTCTATGCACAATATTGGATGAGAGCGACGGACCTGTATGTACAACAAATCACTCCGCCTGCTGCTGAGGCTAGCTATGGACATCAATTGGCAATATTCTTGGTCATGATTACATCTGTTATGGCACCAAGCCCATACATCAGCAAATCATTTGCAGGAGAGAGAGAACAACATACATTGGAGGCACTTCTTGTCGTACCTCTAAGTCGACTAAGAATACTAGGAGCCAAACTTGTTGCAGGTCTGGTATTGACAATGTTCTATTCTACATTCACAGTCGTAGGAATACTTGCCTATAATTTGCTTGTTACTGTTCGTGGATCTGGAAGCATTGGAAGCCAAATTGATTACTACAGTGTTCATGTAGGATCTATACCACTGATTTTCTTCTGTCAGTTCTTGATTCTATTGTGTGCCATAGGTATTGGAGTAGTGATCTCAACAATGGCAAAGGATCAGGCTACATCAGAGTCAATCAATAACCTTGTCCTGTTGGTTCCGACAATGGTCATTGGGATACTGGGATTCGCAGGCAGTCTCAATCAGCTGAGTGGTGTATTTGGCTTCTTTGTTATGCTAATACCTTTCAGCCATGCAATCATGTTCTTGAATGGAGTCCTTTCACCAGCACCAGATCCAATAAGTCTGGCAATCAACATCCTGTATATGCTTGGGTTTACAATCGTTTTCCTCATCCTTGGTGCCAAGGCTTTTGAGCGAGAGGCAATCATTGCTTAGCGGACTGGCCACTTTGGGTGATTGTCAATCCCTGCACGTTCCATGAGGTCCTTACTATGCTTACGCGCACTCTCCATGACTTTAGCTTCATCGAGGGTCAGCAAGCGTTTGTCACGCATGAGGATGCGACCATTCACAATGACAGTATCAACATACTCCCCGCTTCCAGAATAAACTAGATTCGACACAGGATTGGTATGTGGAGTCAGTCCCAACTCATGTAAGTTAATCAGAATGATGTCTGCAAGTTTACCTTTTTCCAGAGAGCCCACTTTGTCATCAATGCCCATTGCTACTGCACCACCAAGAGTGGCCATCTCAATAGCCTGTTCAGCAGTGACAACTAATGGGTCACTTACATACGACTTGTGAATGAGGGCAGCCAGTCGCATCTCACGTACTAAATCATACGTGTTATTTGATGGTCCACCATCACATCCAAGAGAAACCGGTACTCCCGCCTTCAACATTTGAGGTATCTTAGCAAACCCAGATGCAAGTTTCATGTTGCTTGCTGGACAATGACTGATGTTTGTTTTAGTATCAGCAAGAACCTTGAGTTCTGAGTCCTCGAAGTGAATTCCATGAGCAAACACCATTTCTGGTCCAAGGAGGTTATGGTCGCGAGCAAAAGTGGTCAGATTAGTGCCATAGTTCTCTTTGACATATCGTACATCATCAACAACCTCACCAAGATGCATTGTCATTCTAGTCTTTTTCTCACGAGTTCTCTGTGCTACGTCCTTGAAGAGTTCAGAAGTGACAGCACCAAGTGAACGAAGACCATACCACACTTGGATCCGACCATCTGCTTTTCCATGCCACTTTGTGTACATCTCATCAGTTTCTTTCAGACATGCATCAGCATCTTCGACCATACCAGGATACATTATGTCGGCACTGTCAGCATATCCAGTTGAGTCCATTATGATCTTGGATAATGCACTTCTCATCCCAGCGTGTTCGACGGATTTTGCAATCCCATCAAACCCATATCTGGTGTGAATCATGCAGTCAATGAACCCTGTCGTACCAGTACGGATCATCTCAGCCATGCACAACTCAGCTGAAACCCGTCCGTCATCCTCTGTAAAGTTGCCTTGAAGAACCCAGACATACTTCTTAAGCCAATCAACCAGCGATACATCATCAGCACATCCTCTGATCAAAGCCTGCGACAAATGGACATGCGTATCAATAAGACCAGGCATTACTACCTTATTTTTGGCGTCAATAACGAATTCAGCCTTGAAACCTTTTAGATCATCAGTCCTCCCGACATCTACAATTTTGCCATTTTCAATGTAGAGTGCTCCATCTGTGATAATCTGACGTTTCTGGTCTAAGGTAAGTATGTATCCGTTCTTTATGAGAATACTTTTGGATGACAATCGTGAGTTCCTCCATGCAGAGGTGGTATCACCCAACTCTTGACATAACAGTTGCGGTGAGTCGAGGACTAGGCAATTTCAAATTTGATTGATATCTTAAGGCCTTGTTCAGGTTTGCCTTTTATTCGGTCTTTTACTTCGGGTGTGCAACCGTATTTCTCAGCAAGTCTTCTGACAAGATGCAAACCAACACCACCGTACCTGCGGGTTGGTTCGAATAACTCAGGTTTCTTTTCATCACTAAGACCAGGTCCATTATCAGAAACGCTCAGAGTAAATGTCGATCCAGTAACTTTGCCTCTGACTTTCACAATTTTCTTTGCATCTTCAATGGGATTGTGAACAACAGCATTTTCGAAAAGATTCCAAACAAGTTGACTTAATGCTTGATCAGCAAGCACCTTCGTATTAGATGGGAATTTTCCAATGTCTACACGTACTCCTCGTTGCTTGAAGAGGAGTTCTGACTCAGCTTGAATTACTCTTCCAATGTCGATCGGACTGAGAGGCTCTGTTTTTGATTCTTCAGCTTTCCTGACCTTCTGGATAAGCTCGAGACAGCGAAGTGCTCCATCCATGACATATCTCTTGGATCTCATAATCTCTTCAGGTGGTGAGTCGGTTTCAAGGAAGTCTCCACCAGCAAGAATGAGTTGAAGTTGATTCCCAATATCGTGCAGGAGAAGATCAAGCAGGAAATACACCTCAGCTTCAGCCTTCTTAACATCAGAGATGTCTGTGAATATGGCAATGCTACCTAAGAATTCATCATCAGGCCCATGTAAAGGTGATGCTGAAACCATGACAGGAACCGTACTCCCAGATGTGTGCTTGAGTAATGCTTCATAGTGCTCAATCTTACCTTCCTTTCGTTCCTCCATCTTTTCGTGAACTTTATTCTCCGTCCAACCATAGAGGATATCTGTGATGGATTTCCCAATGAGCGTTTCAGGGTCATCACAGCCCATCATTCTACATAATGCATCATTAGCTAATACCATTACACCATCAGCATTGTCTACTCCAAGCCCTGAATCCATAGTTTCAATGAGTGACCTGTACCTGCGTTCACTCTCATGAAGTGCGTATGCACTTCGCTTTTCATCAGTTATATCAACAAGTTGAGCTACTGTCTTTATTGTCCCATCACCACTACGGATGGTACCGACATTAATGCGGATATCTATAATCGCACCGTCTTTTCGAATCAATTGAAATTCGTACACTGAAGGAACAGTTTCGCCTCTTTGGCGTTTTCTATATCTCTCAGCAACAAGCTCTTTGCTATCAGGATGAAGAAATTCTCTAAAGTCATGACCCAGAAGTTCGCTTCTTCGTCTTCCGAGAATATCACACATTTTGTCATTCACATATTCGAATGTGTAATCCGAACCTACAATTATCATTCCTGCAAAGCTATAGTAATCAACCATGAACTCGAGAATCTCTTTCCGAGCCAACATTTTCTCTTCTGCAGCTTCTCTGCGGCTCAAATCTAGAATATATACAACAAAACCATCGAGTTCTCCATTATCCTCAATCTTGTTTGTGTACACCTGAGTTGGCACTCTTACACCATCACTTCGTACCACTCTTAGAGAGATAGAAACAGAGGGTTGACCATTTCGAAGTAGTCTGAGTCCGTCTTCAACGAGTGATATCTGCTCAGGTGCAACCAAGTCGGACACTGTTATGACTGTGGATAGCGCCTCATCAGTTAGTTGTAGCAGCTCTCGTGCAGGAGGGTTCGCATAACGAAGTATGAACTTTTTGTCAAATTCCACAACAGGAATCAGCATACCGTCAGCTACTTTTCGAAATTGTTCCCTTTGAGGGGAAGGATTCCGCTCATAAGACACGCTCATAGTCCCACGTCTATGTCCATTGCTAACTCCAAACTGGCGCGACTGGTGTGTTCGGTATTAGGTTCGTCACGAATCTCATTAATATCCTTTAGTCAGATGTATGTTACAAATGACAACAACTTAAAGTGCTGGAGCTATGAAGAAAAAGGCTAGCAATCAATCGGAGAGACCACCTATTGAAGAGCTTCCTCGTAATCGACCTCCAAAAATGCACTGGTTGTAGAAACTGTGAACTAGCTTGTTCTGCAGCTCATACTCAAACATTCAATCCTCGAAGGTCAAGGATACAGATTCTCAAGGATGAGGTTCGGAACCTTGTGGTTCCTATGGTATGCTTGCAGTGTAAGGTGCCTTTATGCGAACAGGCCTGCCCGAATGGTGCCATTTCATATAATGAAAAGGGTACTCTTGTGGTAGACCACAAATTATGCATTGGGTGTGAGAACTGTGTCACTGCCTGTGTATATGGAGGCATAGAGATTGATCCACATACTTTGAAAGCCATAAAGTGCGATTTGTGTTGGGGAGATCCTGCTTGTGTCAAAGCTTGTGATTATGGTGCGATCAGTCTAGTTGAAGCAAAACAGGACGGATTAAAAGATAGAAGAAAAGGAGTCGATTTGGCCTTTCAGACAATCAAATTGAAGATGGGGGAGGTTACTGAATGACTTTTCCATACAAAGGATATGCTGGATACTATCTTGATGTAGACTTGACCAAAGGGAAGGTCCACAAGAAGGAACTTGAGAAAGAATGGGCACGACTCTACCTTGGTGGAAGCGGAGTTGCGGCTAAGATACTCTGGGACAGGACAGGGCCAGATACAAATCCTCTAGGACCAGACAATGTTCTAGTTGTTGGGACAGGTCCACTGACCGGGGTTATGTTCTCTCCATCAGGAAGAATGATGTTTGCCACGAAGAGTCCGCTCACTGGAGTATGGGCAGAGAGTCATGTTGGTGGGTTCCTAGGAGCGGAAATCAAATACGCAGGATTTGACTTTGTAGTCTTTAATGGACGTTCTGAGAAACCAGTCTATCTATCACTCCAAGATGGAGAAGGAGAACTTCTCGATGCATCCCATCTTTGGGGAAAGGAAACCAATGTGACCACTCAGATGATTCGGGAGGACCACAAAGACCCGACTCTGAAAACAGGAGTCATTGGTCCAGCAGGGGAGAATGGAGTCCTGTATGGTTCTATCATTGTAGATTTCTACCGAGCTGCTGGAAGAGCTGGATTAGGGACTGTCCTTGGATCAAAGAATGTGAAAGCAATAGCTGCAAGTGGAGCCCAAGGACTCGAAGTACACGATATGGAGGCGTATCTGGAAGCCAATGATAAAGAGATGGAGAAGTTAAAGGATCCACTCTGGACTGACTCATTAGCGTCTCTGAGAAAGTATGGCACAACCGATCTCGTAGCAATCATCAATGAGATTGGCAGACTTCCAACCAAGAACCACTGGACAGGATACTATGAACAAGCTGATGATATAGGTCCAGAAATCATAGCTGAAAAGTATAGAATAGCACAGGAGGCGTGTCATGGATGCGCTGTTGGTTGCAAGTACATCATTCGTGTCAAGGATGGAAAATACCCAACCGGTCCTATTGGTGGTCCAGAGTATGAAACCATCATGGCTTTTGGTTCGAACTGCATGAATAATGACATTGAGTCTGTGTTCCATTTGGGAAAGAGATGCGATTTGCTAGGCTTGGATACCATTAGCTGTGGAAAGTCTATTGGGTTTGCCATGGAACTTTATGAAAAGGGAATCATCTCAAAAGAGGATGCAGATGGTCTAGACCTGAGCTGGGGCAATAGTGAAACTCAAGCTGCGCTTGTGGAAAAAATCGCCAGGCGAGAAGGATTTGGAAATCTTCTTGCGGATGGTGTCCGAAAGGCTGCTGAGAAGATTGGCGGTGATGCATGGAAATACGCAATCCATGTGAAGGGTCTCGAGGCTTCTGGCCAGGACCCACGGGCACACCAGAGTATTGGCCTCACCTATGCGACGAATGTGAGGGGTGCAGACCATCTCAGAAGTATATCTTGTGTTGAAGAACTCGGATATCCTGAGATTGCTACTTCCAGATTTGGAGCGGACAAAGCAGAGGCGATTCTGGACATCATGTCCCCTCAGTACAAAGGAGAATTGATCTGGGATATGGAAAACTTCTACGCAGTTGTGGACTCAGCAGTAATTTGCAAATATGGAACCATGTGGCCACCTATGTTCTATTTCGACAGCTTTGTGAATGTGATTCCACCATTGACAGGTATGACCGAGTGGGAAGACATGAAATTTGTCAGGAAAGTGGCTGAGAGGATAAGTCACCTAAGGAGGGCTTACAACCACAGACTAGGAATCACAAGGAAAGACGAAACTCTACCACACAGGCTGTTGAAGGAGCCAATGCCAACCAGCCCGTAACGAAAGGAGCCGTCGGTGGCGTGGAAGCGGG
>JBHLRT010000089.1:0-6553 GCA_048882305.1 Candidatus Thorarchaeota archaeon | reverse complement strand
CTTTGATATAAAAATATCCACAGTCCTGCTTAACAATGAATGAGCATCATTGTACAACCTTAGTCTTCTGTTTTCGCAAGAGATTTGGCAAGTTTCTTTTTCTCCTCCAAATCACTCAACCGATTTATCATAATTCTTTGAGCCTGCGGAGAACCAGCCCCGTGCATTGACTCAGTCAAGTATCCAACAGCAGCTCTACCCAACGTAAGATTCTCAATCAATCGTAGCATCTTCACACGGTCCATTGTATCTACGCCCTCTGCTCCAGCCAGATACTTCTCGACAATCTCACGAGTTTCGGGATTACTCAAATCTTTGGCACTAGGACACGTGACAAAAAGACCGCCAGCTATGTCTTGTAAAAGTCTTGAAATCTCATAGGGAAATCTAGTGACATTTTGCTTACACACATTTGCTAATAGAAGATCCACCAGATAGTTTCCAGCGGGTGTTTTATGACCACCTGCTGAGCAAGCAATACCGCATGAATACAGAGTTTCATTGAGATGAACCATCTCAGTGATCTTGTCACGAATATGCGAAGCCTTCTCAACCCCATTATATTCTGCGATGGAAGCTGCAGCTCCGACGAGTACATCTCCAACTCCAACCTTGCATCCACCATAGCTCTGTCTATGGTATGCCGCAAATGACTCTACCAGACGAGAGCAGAAATCACTCTCGCCATTCATGAATATCCGTTCGTTTGGCACAAAGACGTTATCAAACACTATGAGGCATTCCTGACCACCAAATACTGGATTACCACAGTCAACATTTCCCATTTCTGTTTCATCAAGGCGGCGTAAATCACAGGACTGTCGACCGTAGTAATAGGTAATACCCTCAGCATCAGCAGGAATTGAACAACAGATGGCATAATCTTTGTCTTCATTTCTCATTGCTAGCGTTGGCATGATTAGATGTTCATGTGAATTGACTGCTCCTGTTTGATGTGCCTTAGCACCTCGAATTACTACACCATCATCGCGTCGCTCAGTGACATGAACGTAGACATCCGGATCTTTCTGTTCAGAGGGTCTCTTACTTCGGTCGCCCTTTGGATCTGTCATACAACCATCAATGGTCCAATCTTCATTCTGCGCTGTCTTAACATATTCAATGAATCTTTGATGATAGTCCGTTCCATACTTCTCATCAATCTCATATGTCGTGAGGTAAACAGCATTGAGTGCATCCATTCCAACACATCGCTGGAAGCAAGTTCCTGATTTTTGACCTAGCACACGCTGCATCTTGACCTTGTTTTGAAGGTCATCTATACTATTATGAAGATGACAGAACCGATTTACTTTGCTTCCGGTTATAACTGACTTTGCTGTCATCAGTTCTGCAAATTGCGAATCGTGAGCTAAATCATATGTGAGTGCAACTGAGTTGATAGAGGCTTTGATTATTGGGTGTTCAAGTGGATTCTCTATTCGCTCACCAAGCATGAAGATCTTGAGAGGTTTGCGTTTCCTCAGACTCTCAACATATTCTTTTCCTGTCATTAGACCCATGTTTGACAACCCTCTTGCTCAATGTTCTTTGAACTTAAAGCATTCTCGCTTTTCAAATATTGCTCATTCCGCTTGTGGATTTTGAAAATCCATTGTTATGAAATAATAGCTTATGCACAGAATCATGTGCTTTATTACTTTGATGATGTCTAAAAAATGGATGATATGCGCGTGGAGGAGTGTGAATGAAGAAAATCAATATGAACCATTCTGCAATCACTCAGAAGCTGACAGCGATTTTAGTAGCAGCGATTATCAGTATATCATCATCAGCCATAATCAGCAATATACATGAAGTAAATATGGAAGAAGATTCGGACATTTTTCCAGATACTCAATCTTATCAACCTCGCCTCCACGATACCGATTCAGTAGTGTCGCAAAACGGAGAATGGGTTCCTATTGACTCAGCTCCTGACGGAACTCCTGCTGAAGCTCATGCTACAATCTCAGATACAACAGGGATTACTATAGTCGCTGACTTCCACGGTTTCTGGAGGAATAATTTCACAATAAGCGGCACGGAGTACGATGTTCTTGACATGCCTGGAGCCAGTTCAGTTAATGAAGCTGGAGTACCAATGTTGCCTTGTCTTTATGAGTTTGTAGAAATACCTCGATGCGTTGATATAACGCTGGATGTATTGTCATATTCTCTAGCTTGGTCAAAATCAGGGTACAATGTTACACCCGCACCACCATATATCATCCCATCCGCAACATACGAATCAGATAACCTAACAGCGCCATATACGCCCATGCCTGAGTTCTTCTCTTCGGTTTATTCTACTAATACCTACTTCCCAGGGTATTTCGTTAATGAGGAGGGAGGATTGAGTACTGATACGTTTGTAATTAGAGGGCATAGAATCATAGGATTGGGTTTTTATCCAGTCCAATTTAATCCAGATCACGGAAATGTGACGGCGTATTCTCAGATAATAGTCAAGCTCAAATATAGTGCTCCTACCAAGATAGTACCTATTCCAGCACCTTTACGTTCTGAAGCATTTGAACGAATTCTTGAAAATACACTCTTGAACTATGATTCATATCGTATCCCATCTATTCCAAAATTAGAAAACATCACACCAGCTGCTTCACAAGCTGCAGATTCTCAAGAAGGGGCAGATTATCTCATCATTACAACACGCGAGTTCTGGAAGGAAGCAAATAAACTAGCAAATTGGAAAGAGCGAAAGGGAGTTCCTACGTATATCTATCTTTTAGATGATGCTCTTTCATTAGAAGGAAGAAGAAATGAAATAACCAGGTTTATTGAAGAAGATGTCTACAATATATGGAATCCCACTCCAACATATGTCGTGCTTTTTGGAGATGTCGACACAATCCCATCCACGTATATCTTCAGACATAAGGGGCTTCACGACTTCTTCCCAGACCTTGTTCCATACTTTCAATATAGCTATTCGGATGTTAATCCAAAAGGTGAAATCGCTTCTGATCTTGGTTATTTCACAGTGGATGGACATCGTTGGCTACCAGATTTGATTTATGGTCGTATATCTGTGAACACAAAACTTGAAGCTGATGCAGTTGTACAGAAGATCATTCAGTATGAGCAGTCACCGCCATCAGACAGTTCATTCTTCAATGATATACTCTCCGCAGGATATTTTGAGGATAGGAACCCACGAAACGGTAAGGAGGATGTTGCAGTACCGTTCATCTACACACTAGAAAGAATTCGCCATCACTTGGTTGAAAAATATGGATATAAAGTGCACATCAATTATTCAGCTGCGTATAGTTATGAAAAACCTGAGAATTATGAATGGCCCAGCTATTTCCGTGAGCGAATAGACCCAACTAATCCAAATTCAGACAAAGTGGCGTGGTCACTCCCTTCCGGGTCCCAGTGGCTTGAAGGTTTTGATAGCCCCCCGAAGTATATTAACTGGATGAGGGGAAATATCACAGAGAACTTCAATGAGGGTAGATTCCTGGCCATATATTATGGTCACGGTGGGTCAAAGAACATGATGTATACACTTGAATGGAATGGGGATCACATTTACAATAGAGATGATAGAGATTTAGTGGAAGGTTGGCATTCACCATATTATGACTCGTCGTTTTTGGCAGACATTACTGTTGAAGGAGAAACACCTTTGGTCTTGAGTATGGCCTGCAGTAGTGGTTGGTATGATGGTGAAACTGATCAAGACTTCCTAACAGTTGATTCTGCAATTCTAGGACAGCCAAATCCATATGAAGAGGTTCAAGCTGAAAGCTTTGCTGAAATGCTAACAAGGCTCAGCAACAAGGGTGCTATTGCTGTGATTGCACCTTCACGACCTGCATACGCTGTAGTAAGTGGATACCTATTGGATGGCATTATTAAAGCGCTCTTTCCAGGACATTTGGCTGCTGAAACAGAGATTTGGAATCAACCCATATACGAAATGGGAGCAGCCCTTCTGATGGGAAAGTTAAATGCAAAGCAAGAGTGGACAAGACCACTGATATGTACCAATGAATGTCCTGGTGTTGTCAGAACAACTTTTGAAGAATACAACCTATTCGGAGATCCTGAAACATCCTTATGGACCGAAGCTCCTACAACAATCAGCGTGTCTTATCCAGATACAATCGGAACTTCAGACTCGCAAAGATTCGTTGTTTCAGTCAATGATGGTCCAAATCCAATACACGACGCAAGAGTCTGTATTCAGCAGGAGGATAATATCTATGAGGTGCAATATACTGACATCAATGGACAAGCAGTTTTTGAGGTTGACCCAATAGCTAATCCTTCACACCTTAATGTTACAGTAACAAAGCACAATATCAAACCCCATGTTGGCAGTATCAATGTTGTCAATAGTCCTGCTAGTATTTCGGTGTCGCCGAAATCTCAGAGGGAAGGACAAGATATCTTAATTGAATTCTCAGGTTTCCCATTAACGTACAAAGTGATAATGAAAGATGGCATCATTGTAGAAGACACTTATCCTTATACTGAACCTACATATCGAATGAATGTTGGGTATGGACTAACGAGATTCATAAATATCCAAGTTGTCAGCATGGATGAGCCCGGTGTAGCAGTCAATTATGTCCAACGAGTCAATGACAATGAAGGTCCTGATCCTTGGCTTTACTCTCAAAATGATGAATCTACATGGAATGGATATGGATTAATCTGGGATAACCCAGACATCAAACTCTTCAGAGATCTTGATCAAGATCAGGATTTCGACAGGTCTGATCGAGTATATACACTTACTCAAGGAGAGGTCCATCAAATCAGAGTGAAAGTATACAACCGTGGTATTATTTCAGAAAATCCCACTGAAGTGACACTCAAGTATGCGCCTTTTGTGGGATCATTGTCTTGGACCCCTATCGGGACTGTTGAGGTCCATCCGGATGTTACGGGTGATAAAGTAGCGTTCTTCTCACTTGAACCTCCAATACCTCATCATGCGTGTCTAAGAGCAACCCTGTCTATTAATGGGGAACATGAAGATAACCTGATAAACAACATTGGATACGAATATGTCGAAGTCATCGAAATGAGTTCACCCGGTGAAGTCTCAATTGAGCTTGGGAATCCAATAATGTCTACTGACTATGTCTGTATCAAAGTGAGACAACAGGGAACATGTGAAGATGTATGGAACGCTTCGATACGATATTATTCCTCCCAAGCCATGGACTATGGGGACTCAGAGAGTATGACGTTCTTTGTTGATCCGCCTAATGACCTTAAACAAGGCGAATGGCGTCTGTTTACTGTGGAAGCCTTTGTCAATAATGTGCTTATTGGTGGAATGGTGTTCAATGCAACAAGTCACGAACCATTACCTCCGCCTTTCGACCCCAAAATCATTGCAATAGGCTTTATCATAGGAAGCGGTATTATAGCTGTTATCGTCATCGCAAAGGCGTTCCGCAGGAAGTAGAAGAATTCATTGAAACTTATAGCTGGATTTTTAAGGAACCTCAGATAAACTTAGAGATTAGCCGCGTCGTGAGGAGGAATTCAAGAAGTGGAAGTGGACAAACGTGATGCAATCATTCTCATACTAGTTATTCTCCTGGTTTTCCTTTTCATGGAGAGTATAAGAGTGATTAATCTGATTCCGGGTGTGGGTGAACCTGGACCAGATATTGCAGACCTTCTAAGAGACGTATTTCAACGATGACCCTATAGCTTTTCCAATAAGCGTTCATATCTGGGATTCAAGAATTGAAGGCCCTCTTTCTCAGAAAGAGACCTTAGATTTTTGATGATATCTCTTAGCTGTGCTTCGTTCTTACTCATAATTGAGAATTCAGCTTTTAAAAGTAAGGAAAGGCCTAAGAATCCAGGAAGATCTTCAGATAATGCTCTGTCTTCCAATATTGCCAAAAAAGGTGAAACCAAGTCTTTGGAATCACAAGAATAGACTTCGACCATTGCTAGATAATAGAGAAATATGAGCTGAAAGTGGTAAGCCCAGCCTTGTTGTTCGTAAATTTGCAATGCTTGTTCGATGCTACTTAATGCCATCGAGGGTTCACCTTGTTCCATTTCTAACACGCCTGTTACAAAATGAAGCCAAGCTAACTGCCGTTCATCTCCTGATTTTAAGATTGATTCGCTTGAAAGATCAATGAGAGATTGTGCTTCTGTTACTTGTTGCAATAAAATAAGCGACCATATTTGATTGAGGATTGCACGGTTGATGAATTGGGGTCTACTCTTGAACTGATCCTCAGCCATGCGGCCCCAATCTAAACCAGACTCCGGTTCGCCCATCACATTATAGAGAGTAGAAAGAAGCAATGAAGTATTTCCCGTGTTCAATCCTACTCTTTCACGAATATTTACCACTTTCAAGCAGTTTTTACTTGCAGTATCAAACGCTCCGCGAGTTGCTTCTATGACGCTTAATCTATCAATGATATAAGCAAAATGCTCTGGAATTCCCAACGTTGTTTCTTCAAGCTGATAAGCCTTTTCCAATAATTCTTTAGCTTCATCCCTATCATATTCCATGACAATAGAAGACTTCCTTATC
>JBHLRT010000088.1:0-6604 GCA_048882305.1 Candidatus Thorarchaeota archaeon | reverse complement strand
CTGGGCATATTCAAGGAGTAAAGGCGGCTTTAACGAAGCTTCTGTAACTAAAGATTCAAAGCTTCAATCAATTTCTCAATGCCTTCACCGGTCTTTGAACTAACCCTATAAACAGGCATTTTAGCATCGACTTGTCGAATATCTTCCTCTAAAGCATCTATGTTGAATTCAAGAGCATCGGCAAGATCAATCTTGTTAATTATGACCATATCTGCGTGCTTGATTGTAAGTGGATGTTTTCTTACCATGTAAGGTCCTTCTGTGACGCTCACAACTACAACCTTCTTAGCAACACCTAATGAGTATCCAGCAGGGCATATCAGATTCCCAACGTTTTCTATGAAGACTACTTGGTATTCAGACAGGTCAACTTTCTGAAGAGCTACCTTAATCATCCGTGCATCTAAGTGGCAAGCAGTTCCAGTATTGATTTGAACTGTATCAATGCCATGCGACGCGACTCTATCCGCATCTATAGTTGTAGCAAGATCGCCTGCAAACATCAATATTCGGTATTTTTCTCGGAGATGCTCGCATAAAGCTTCTATCAGCTGAGTCTTTCCTGTTCCTACAGAGCCCATGATATCCAAGGCGATAATGCCATGCTTCTTGAATTCCTCTGCATTTAGCGATGCCGCATGCTCATTCGCACCGAATAGATCCTTTCGGATGTCAATCTCGATGGTTTTTTTTCCTTTTCCTGAGTCAGTCATTTCGCTTCACCTTCTAATTCATCAAAATCCAGTGATTCAGGTTCAGGGTAGATGTAATGTCCCAGTATGGGACGAATTATGTATCTCTCCAATATTAGCGCAGGAATAACCCAGATGAGAGTTTGAATTGTGTCAGCTATTGCAGCTGCAATGATAATCGCTAGTGGATCAAAATAGAGGAGAGATATAATGAAGGTTGGAATGAATCCCCCAATAATTGGTGCACCGATTATCACCAGAAGGTAGTATTTGAAACTATCTCGATTCCTGACAAGATGTAGACCATACCCAGCTCCTATACCCAGGCAAATATTCCCAATCATTGGTAATAGAGGGGGTTCAGTAAACGCTATGGCTCCACCAAGTCCAGTTATAGCACCCACAAGAACACCACCCGGAAGACCTCCAATTATACCTCCAAGCAAAGAGAAGAGAAACCCTGGTGTGAGGTCAACAACTCCAAAAATCAGAGGTATGTGAACAAAGACACGGACGGCAATTCCAAGAGCTGCAATCATTGCAAGTGTGGTTAATGCAACTGTGTTCTTCCTTATTGGTATTAGATCCATCAGAGTGTTCCTCAATTCAAGAGATCATTGAGGAGTTTGCCTCCAGCTTTGCTTCAAGAAGCTTCTGGTAGCCTCATACCATTCATCTAGTTGAGACAACAGCTCCTCTCTCACTTTCTCAGAGGAAATAGCTTCATACTCGTAGTAATAACCCCCTCGTTCTATGAAGTGCCTTGTACGCTTTACCAGACTGTTCTTGTGAAGTTTGTTCAAAACGCGTTGAATTGTACTTCTGTCCTTTCCAACAAAGTGCGGGAGTTCACTTAGCTGTTCAACAGTTTTGGGACCACCAATTAAAGCAAAATATGTCTTGGTTTCTGTGTCTCGAAAACCAAAAGCACAGCACAAAAGATCAGATGGCTCTTCGAATTCTTTACTAAATAATCCAACTAGCGGCTCCCTTAGACTCATCGCAATCAATGCAGATTGCAAACAGATGCTTTAAAGGGTTGTGTAATGTCCCTGCACAACCGATATTTCGATAATACTTCGTTTCAAAAGGATTGAACTCTAGTTACGAGTGGTGTTTAGTATGGACTTTAGTGCTTTCCATAATGATCATGATCAAGATGAGTGGTCAAGACCAGAGGTTACAGCGCGAAGACTTCAACCAATCAATCTTGCTCCATTAAAAGGAGCATTGGAGTCAGATCCTGTTAGATCAAGAGTACTAAAGGTGTTAATTGACGATGGTAATTGGGTAACCACTGCAAATCTCTTGAGAGCAGCACGACAAGAAAGGCCAATTGTAGGCGCAGTCACTATTGGTACGATGCTGAATGGAATGAACGATTTAGTGGCATCACGTCTGATTCTGAGTAGAACTTCACTAACATCCGGGATAGACTGGGCAGAGTGGAGAATCAATCCCGATTGGCTAGAGCCAACACGGAAACTCCTGCATATGATGAGGCGTCCAAAATTCAGACCCGCTACATCAGAGGATTTTCCCGGAAGAAACCAAAGGCTCTTGGAAGATTCAACATGATATATTACTCATTATTGAGTAGTTAACGTTTAATGGGTATATTAATAAGATGGCATTTCCGGCTGCATTCCTATGACTGATGACACATCTCAAGGATATTCGGAACATATTTCAAAAGATGACAGTGAAGAATTGAGTTCTCAAGAGTTCAATCTAATTGAGATGTCAGAGCATAGTGAACAGGTGAAACAAGCCGCGTTCGCTGCATTGATGGCTGCACTGTCTCTAGCCTCGGCCCCAATTGCGTCAGTCATTCCAAGAATTCCGGGTTGGGATATCGCCCTTTTTGACCCTGTGTCTTTCTTCTGGATAATAGCATTTTTAGTTGGAGGCTATTTTGTCGGTATGGCTACGGTCTTTGCAGGCACAGTGGGTTTGTTCTTTTTTGATCCATCTGGCGTTGGACCCATCTTCAAATTGATAGCAACGCTTCCTATGATTGTAATTCCTTGGCTAGCAGTCAGACGATCAGAGAAGAATGAGAGAGGTACAAGGCTATCATTGCTTCGATACTACACGATTTTGATGTTCATAGCTATGATAATAAGAGTCTGCATAATGGTTCCGACAAACCTAGTTATGGTACCTATGTTATATGGTGATATCTGGCCTGCAAGCTTCATCATTTCATACACTATAATATTGAACATTTCTCAAAGCTTTTGGGATGCACTTATCCCGTATCTGATTGTATACAAGAGTCGCTTATTCGAAAGATTTGGAATGTGGTGAAGGGTACCCTAGAAATCGCTATATGCTTCAAACTGCATGGTAGGTTATACGAGCCACGCAGGAAGATTGAGTATGCGCCGATGTGAGTTCTGTGATAGTCCAGTTCCAGCTGATGCGACAGTTTGTCCAGTATGCAAAGAAACAATTGCAGAAGAAAGGCTTGAACGGATACTGCCAATTCTGAAGAGACCTGAAGCTCCTGAAGTCCAGTTTATGGGGGCAAGAGCGAGGATGTGGGGAGTTATTAGAAGACCATCAGCTACATATCGGGATATTGGGCAGAGACCAGATGCCGCAGGACCATTCATGATAATTGTGATTAATGCATTGATAATTGCAGGGCTATATCTTTCATTGACTTCTAAGATCACGACCCATATTACTGTGAATGTCACTTCGGGAGAAATAGGAACAACAAGCCTGCTTCTCAGTCCTCAGGGAGGTTCAGCTTGGATAGTTGCCCTAGTGGGTATAATGCCAAGTATTATGGTGGGGATTATCTATCTCGTCGTAGGGACTATATTTGCACACTTTGCGTTCAAACTAACTGGTGGCACTGGAGGGAGGATGAAGACACTTTCTGTAGTTGGATATAGTATGATGCCTGTCATCCTTGTACGATTAGTCGCCATCTTACTTGTTTTGATAGCAATGCCAGGATTTCCGGAGATAGTAGACTTTGATCCCGGGTCGCTTGCATTCTTTACACCAGCAGTGGTAGACTGGGCGTATAATTCAGGAATCTGGTATACTATAGATATCATGACCACAGGAGCGTTCCTATGGACTGGCATTTTACTAATCTTTGGAATAAGGGAAGCACATGATACATCAACGATATGGGCAGCGTTGGTCGCCATAGCCTGTGTGATAGTTTTGGTATGGACGTTCTGGACGGTACATTAGAAAAGAATTCCATAGAGCGGGATGATTACAAAAGCAATCAAACCAACTAAAGCACCTACTTTGTCCAAGGTACTACCTATTAGTAGAGCTCGTTTATTGTCAGGACCGGTTAGTGGAGCAATTCCAGCCCCCAATACTATGCCTGTACCTAATATTAGCAGAGGCCATAGCTCCCATCTTGCGAAGTCCATCAGCCAGATTAATACATAACTAAACACACCAATGAAGTTCAATCCAGCAGCTACACCAGCAGCCGCTCTAAATCCATAGATACGGGCGACAGTGTGCACATCCCGAGCCCTGTCCCCTTCAACATCCTCTGCGCCTTTGATGGTTTCGCGAGCTTGTAGAATCAAGAATGCTGTAATGAAGAATAACCAGTGTGCAACTGAGATGGAAGTGGTTGGTATAAACCCGACAGTTTCACCAAATGCCAAAGCACCATATAGAATACCAAAAGCGAAAGAGAAAGCCACCATGAAATTGCCTGCTAGTCCGAGCGTCTTTACTTTGGCAGCATAGACATAGCCAATGATAAGGAAGCAAAGTACGATGAAGGCACTAAATGGACCAGTCAGAATTGCAAACAATAAACCAACAGCACTAAGAAACACCACATATGCCCAAGCCACTCTAATGGTCATTCGCCCGCTTGGTAGTGCTCGATGTGGACGATTGATTTTGTCAATCTCAACATCAAAGATGTCGTTTACGACATTTCCACCTGCAGCAACGAAGAAATACGTGATGTAACCATAGATCAATAATGGATAGTGGGTTGAGAGAGCACCAACCTGATCCAGATTATAGGCCATGAGAACACCTGCAAGAACTGTCAGTCCGCCGATAATACAATTCTGCGGTCTGATAATTGAGAGATAAGCTAGTGGGTAGAATCGCTTAGTGTCAGATGATGCTTCCGTCATTTTCTATCCAACCAAGCTCACGAGATATTGCTTCAATTAAAGACTTGCGGACTAGTTCCGCTTGACCATATGACTCATATTGAATCGATATTGCGAGAGAAATGGAGGAAATGTGATGATTGAGAGTCTCCCAAAGGAGCAGCTACTAAAGCTGATTGATACATATGCTAAGGCTTGGCAAGCAATGGATGGAGCTTACTTCTTAGCTTTGGAAAAGAAATATGGTATGGAAATTGCCATTGAAATGGACAAGGAAGCTTGGAAGGTTTTTTCACCAATTGAAGCGCGTCGCATTATGAAGGAATTTGAGATTCCAGAAGGGGGAGGTTTGAAAGCGCTTGAGATAGCTCTTCAATATCGGGTTTATGCTCGATTGAATAAGCAGTCATCTGAATGGATAGATAGTAAAACACTGCAATTCACAATGAATGAATGTAGAGTACAAGTTGCACGAAATAGAAAAGGATTACCTGATTTTCCTTGTAGGCAGGTAGGTGAGATTGAGTATAGTTACTTTGCTCAGACGATTGATCCTCGAATCAAAACGCGATGCATCTTTTGTCCCCCAGGAGAACACCCTGAGAATGCTTACTGCAGATGGGAGTTCAGTTTAGAGGAGTGATACTTCTGAACAGGGTTCTCTTTGGTCCAGCTGGATATCCAAGTGAAGCTCGTGGAAGTGTGAAACGAGTCTTTCAGATTCTCAAGGAAGTAGGTGTAGATGCACTTGAGTATGCTGCAGTACACGGATTACGTACCAATGAGGAGAAAGCAAAGATGATTGGTAAACTTGCCAATGATAATGGAATTGCAATGAGCTTACATGCTGCGTACTATATCAGTCTGGCATCAAAGACTCCACGAATTCGAAAGACATCAAAAGATCGCTTAATCAAAGCACTCGAGTTTGCACCCTGGATGAATGTGAAACGCATCGTGTTTCACCCGGGGTATCTTGGAGGTCTTAGCAAAGAAGAAGCACATGATGTTATTCGAGATGCGTTAAAGGAGGTATGGGAAACAGCTGGTAATCAGGGAGGCGGTGCCTTCTTGGCTCCTGAAGTTGCGGGAAAACTTTCAGCTTATGGTTCAATAGACCAGATAATAAGATTATGTCAAGAGGTTGAAGGATGTATTCCAACCATAGATTGGGCGCACCTATATGCTAGAAGTCAAGGAGAAACTAATGACAAACAGAGCTATCGCAAAGTTTTGGATCGTTTTGAAAGTGAGTTAGGAGATTTGTTCCTCAATAATATGCACTTCCATATTAGTGGAATTACATTCACTGAGAAAGGTGAAGCAGCCCATCGACCACTAGGAGAAGATTGGGGTCCAGACATTCTTCCACTAATCGAAATAATCCTCGAGTGTGGATACAAGCCTACTTTCATAAGTGAATCCACAAACCCGCTTCAAGGGGCACTCTATGCCAAGTTTCTCTATGAAGAACTGGAGAAAGGACACAAATGACAAAACTGGCATTTATACTCGGTTCAAATTGGCTCCTTAGTATAGCTGAACTTCTAGTGTATATCCAAGATCGAGGATATAATGGGGTACTTGTAGACCACTCTAGAAATGCAGCAATTGTCGATATTAAACAACGAGTCGGCAACGAAGAGATAATCGATATGCAATCTGCTTTAGGTGGCTGTTTCAAAATTGGTAAAGTAATCTGGGAGTATGATATTGAGATTGCACTCAATGCATATCCAGCTAAAAAAGCATCCAGTAAAGAGGCTCTTAAAGAAATACAGAAGATGGCAT
>JBHLRT010000087.1:0-6622 GCA_048882305.1 Candidatus Thorarchaeota archaeon | reverse complement strand
CATCACTGGTTGAAGGACTCCAGTATATCGAGGATCGAGGGGATCTAGCGTAGGTCCATATACGTTGTAACAATATAATGCATAGAACATTACAACCCATGTTCCAGCCATTGAAATGCCGTAATCTAGAATCCTTTCTGTATATTGTTTGAATACTGGTTTGTGTAATGGTGCTTCTTCTCCAAGTAATTGGAGTTCGTTCTTACGTTTTCCAAATCCTAATACCAGAGCGAAGAAGAAGACTCCTATTATGAGCCATGATGTGAAGAACTGGTGAATAAGGAATGTTCCAGCCATCGCCCTAATAATGAATCCAACTGCTATCACGCAGACATCAATAATTGCGTAATTTCTTAACTTCCAATTATAGAGTTGACTATTAAAAAGATAGACGATTACCATTAGAAAGAATGCAGCATCTTGAAGCCAAGACACGAATATACCGCCTATAAGTAAGACAGATGCTAAACCAAGTGCAGTTCGTCGTGATGCTTGACCAGAAGGTAGTGGTCTTTTTCTTTTCTCGGGATGAGCTGCATCTTTTTCCTCATCTACTATATCGTTGAAAATATAGCCTGCACTAGAAACAGCACATAAAACAGCGAATCCAAGTAGTAGAACTGGTATACTGTCTATTACTAATGTGAGCCAGACATCGAAATTTTCGACTCTTCCAAACATTACTGGTAGAAAAACAAGTGCGTTTTTGTACCATTGGTGTGGGCGCATTAACCTAAGATATTCGTAGAATCCCATTATCGAAGTCTCCTAACAATCCTTCATTCTGAATATGAACTCCAAAGCTTACCCCACTCAGTTTCTTCAAGGAACCATTTGACCCATTTTTTCCCCTTAAGAGGAAGCCAGATTCCATCATGGTATAAACCACTGAGCTGAGTCGGGAGCCACATTAACGGAGACCTGAACAAGAATGTTTCCATTCCAGGGAACCGCAAGAATCCCCGATTGAAAGCTACGACAGGGCTCTTTCCCGGCTTCATATGAAAGTTAGGGAGGTCTTTCCAAGACTCATAGTCACCAACAATCTCAATTCGCTCTGGATCAGATTCACCAAGCCCAAGATTATTTGCAATCTGCAGTTTGTGGACACAATTCTGGTCTAAGCCCATTAGCCTTGTCTGCACTGTATCTGCTGCAACCATATCTGATGTTGCAATCAGCAGATTTCCAATTTTCGGGACCATTGTCCTAGGCCCTGGTCCATTACCCATAACCGTTCCATCGGTTAATACGAATTCTGAGTGTGAGATTGTTTGTTGCATCAGAAGCAGGTCTACCAGGATTTCGTGAATCTTTAGGTGAGCAAGGTGCCTGTTCTTTGTAAGATAGAGACCAAATGAGTCCTTCATTGCTCCAGTCATTTGTGTGTGGCCATGAGTCTTTATGGTTGGCAAGTGAATGATATTGGTACCAAATATCTCCTTGGGGGCAATTGTTTCTCCGAAGATGTCTTCCATAACTAAAGTTTTCTGAGGAAGATCCACATTAACGTAGGTGGCTTTGATTAGAGGAAGAAACTTGATTCTGTGCTTCTTCATTACAGGATACCAGTTGTTGTTCTTCACTCCAGCATAGATGTTTGTTACAACTGTTTCATTCTCCACCGCAGTAATTGTTCTGTGATCAAAACCATCAGAGATTAATTTCTTTAGAAGTCCATCGAGAATGTAGGGGTTGGTTGAGCATGCCGGATAGAGCTTACTCCATGATAGATTGAGTTTGATACTGGTGGCTACATCCTTTGACACGAACTTATCATAGTCAGCGAGGTCCATGACTCTCGCAATGTCTTCATCGATTGTCTTCGGAGTGGTTTTTACAACTGCTACCTTCGGCATGATGATCAACTCTTTCCAAATTGGTCCCCATATTTGACGTTGTTGGCAGATGTTCTTCTTAATAACTTGCCTCAATAGCAGAAGTTGCACTACAGTCTTATTGGCTCAATATTGAAGTTTCTTCCTAGACGAAGTACAGTCGGTATAGCAGCTCCGCGATAAGTAGCACTAAACACACTATACAATTTGCTATCAAAGAATTTCTTGAATCCTTCTGTAAAGACCTCGTGTGCTCTTACCATAAAATCAATCCCAGCAGTTTCACTGAATTCATCGAATGCTATTCTACCAAAGGCTCTTGCTCTGCTTCCTCTTGAGTTTGCAGCGAATCTGAAATCCGCATCCTTAGGGTCATTCCAAGCAATTTGGAATAGAATATCATCAGGGAAGTTTGGGTCGATTCTTTTGCACTTCTGAATATCTTCAATAGTTCTTACCCCCTCTGGAATTCCTCCGTGACAGGCAAAGATGCCTTCTGGATTAAAAGCAGCCATTGGAAGAACTTGAAAGACTTCGAGATACTTACTATACACTTCGAACGAGAACTTCTTGGTGACTTCATAATAGAATCCATAGCGTTGTGCAACTTCATCTGATTCATGATTTCCGCGAAGCATTAGGATTCTATCAGGATATTTCAAGGCTAGCGCCATAACAAGATTGAAGGTTTCAATCTGTGAAGGTCCACGATCCGCATAATCACCAAGGAACACGAAATTATGAGTAGGATACTTGGTTATGAGACTCTGTACACTTGTGATAGAGTTGAGTTCACCGTGAAGGTCTCCAACAAAAATGATGTTTTGCGGAGGTATTTCGATCACATTGGGGCTTTCTCTATAGTGGTCTCTAATCATTCCAGTAAGTTGCTCAATCTCATCTCGAGTCAAATCATTTATGCCACTAAGAATCGATCTTACAACTTCCAATATTCCTGCTCATAACCTATTTCCAGTTCATCACCTGAAAAACAATGTCCACTGCTTCTTGAGGAGTACGTGCTGCATAAACTGAGTCTTCACGCCGCTCATCAATCCTCTCTCCTGCAAGTTTGGCAGCCCAACCACCTGAAGGAACAAGGGCAACTATTGGCTTCTCAGAAAACCAAGCAATTGCCATCTCACTCAATGTTCCTGCTTGTCCATCGATCGCAATGACTGCATCTCCTGTTTTTGCAACTAGAAAATTCCTGGCATAACCAAGACCGGTAGGAACAGCAATATCTACGAACTCATTAGCATGTTCTTTTGAGTCAGTGGGGAGAATTCCCAATGTCTGACCCCCCTCATTTTTGGCCCCTTTACATGCTGCCTCCATGACTCCACCAAGTCCTCCGCAAGCTAGAATTGCCCCTCTTTTGGCAATTTCAGCTCCTACCTTCTCAGCTAGTTCAAGATTGATAGGACTACAGTCTGATCCTCCGATGACAGAAATTATTCTTGAAGGCATGATTAATCTCCACATTCAATCAGTTCGTGATGTTTCTAGGTTATGTAGCTTTTTCTTTAGTATGGTGTAAACTTCCTTCGAAAGCCGTCCTTCTTTAACTCGTTTCTTTGCAGCCTCAAGTAATGCTCTTCCTGAATCTGAATGCTTGAAACCTAATAGAATACTATCAGGAATGTCTTCGATAGGAATTATTGGATTGGGATCAAAACGGTCACAGATATTTGTCCTCTCAATCTGCTTCCTAACATGATTTGGTAGCATCCGTGCAGTGAGTGAGTAAATTTTTGCGATAGTAAGCAGAGCACGAGACCCTAGATTAGTTGATGACCATCCCGCATCAGCACTTACTATACAGATATTCGCTTGTCTTTTGCAGCTGTGCGAACAGTATCTACAGATTCCCGGTTCCATTTGAATAGCACCGGTTTTCATACTGATCCATGCTACTCCTTCATCAAGCTCTACAGCACAAAGATCGCCAACTATACGAAGTCCAAGTTCTGCAGCTATAATGCTGATTTCACTTATCTCCTCCATTGAATTGGGAGGAGTATGAGTTGCAGGGTAAACTGGTTCATATAATGGACAGATTTCTTCATCCATTGATACAATCATCGGGAGTTGTGAGTTTGGGAATTTATTAGGGACTAGACCTTCTGCAACAACAGTCATTATTTCTTCCACACTTTGAAACGCTTGTACTTGCATTTGGCATCCAAAGAACGCATCTAACTGATATGAACACGCTTCAGTATCTCTCACAGATCCTACGACCACAACCATAACTGGTGTTTCTAAACTAAGGTTAAGTCGATGAAACATTTCAGGAATGCTTTCAATTTCATGAGGTCGAATAATTAGAATAATCGCTCGATGCCCTTTGGTTAAATTACGAGATAATCCTTCCATCCTCTCTGAATGCGGTATTGACCATAATTGAAGAACGACACCAAGATTGTCTGGAAAATCAAATTTGGCAACTCCAAGACTTAGACCTACCGCATTATACAGCTGACAAGAAACTTGACCTCCGGAGGCTCTGCTAAGAAAGCCCGTTTGTAGAGGCAAATCATTGCCAACTATTAAGACTTTGAAGATCATTCGACCTGTAGGTATTTCCGAAGAAGACATTCTCAGCTAATCACATAGAAATCTATGAACTAATACATTATGGTCACACTATTTCTGGAATCATGAAAAGACACATATGCATAACTTGAATGGATTCAAGCAAGGAGGGTTTTTTCTTGGGTAATGGAAAAGACACACTTGATGTCAAAGAGTTTCTGGAATCTTCTGATCATGAATCAGTTAAATTTTTCCGAGGTGACACTGAAGTTACCGCAGTATTCCTGAACAAGGCTGTTGATGCTTTTCGGCGTATGGCTGAAAGAAGTATAGAGGTTGGAAAGCCAATATCAGTGCGAGATGTTATGAAACACCTTTCAGTCACAGAAAATGATGTTCTGGTATTTCCAAAAATGGATAATAGCATGTCGCGACATATGAATACGAAGTTCATCAACTATCGTGTGGAGGAAGTAAGTGGCGATTTTCACATACATTGTAGTTACTGAAACCAATCATTGGATACAACTCATAAGAGATGTAAAGTTTTTTCAATAGTGTTTTCTTTCAGATGTTGAGTGCAATGGTTCGAATATATCGTGCAGAGGATTCTGAAAGAACAGGTCGCGCAGGATACGACGTAAGATATGTAGCTGATCTAACTTTCAAGGATTCGCTTGATTCATGCGGCGTGATTCTTGTTGATATTAAAAACAAGGGAAGAAGTTCACCACATGCTCATGAGCAACTGGAAGAGGTGTTCATTGCCATGACTAATGTCTTGATGTATATCAATGACACGCGTTACGAGCTCAACGAGGGCGATGTAGTGGTTGTTGAGCCTAATGAGGAACACTCCTTCGAAACTGAAGATGACAATCCTTGTCGAATTATTGCTTTGAAGTTTCCAAATCTGAAAGACGACAAAGTTGTACCAACTAGAGGAAGCGAAGACTAGTAGTCATCGTAGTCGTAATCATCATCATCCTCTTCGTCGTCATAGACAATATCCAGTTGAGTGCTACCATAGCTAAAAATCGATGATGCCGGTACAGATCGTTCAATTGCTCTTTGTAACTCTCTCCACTCTTGATGTCTACGTCGTCTACCCATTATACCAGCTGATGTAATCAAAATAAATGAGATAATTCCAACACTATAAAGCTGGATTCGTGAATCAAACGAACCTGAAATAGTACTTAATGCAAGTATCAATATTCCACCAATAATAATGACATTCAATGAACAATCACATGTAATTCCAAGCTGACGAGGACCTACTTGGAAATCCTCAGGATCTGCTCCGGGGGCAAGATTCAGATAGTAGTTGAAGGCTGAGGCTAGAGCGACGACTATTACAATAATGGCCCACAATAGTAGATCCAAATCTCTTCCTTCCGTTTCTTGAGTTCATTTAGGCGCCAGGTTCAGCTACCTTTAGATAACTGAAGCCATATTCGCCTTCGTAGGATATCTCCGCGCTATCACTAGGAGTTATCACCAATACTACAGAGTAGTTTTTCACCACTTCAGGGTTTGCATCTGTCACTTCGAAGTTTCCTCTGGTCAGAGCAATCTTATGCCCGGTTTTTAGAGTACTGACTTCGGGATGGTTTCCGACAGAGATTGCAATCCGTACATTCAATTTGTCATTTCTGACAATGAGCATATCAACACCATCAATCTTATCGAGCGAAAGCACATCCATCCAACCAGTTAGCTCTTTACTAAGCTTCTTTTGGTCGACCGGTCCGTCTGTTGTCATTCCCTCTACCGGAGGTAGTTGCCCCTGAATCTCATTGAGAATCGGTGTAATTTGTGAGGTGTTCCATCCTTTCTTTACGAAAGCTTTCAATGCATGCTCTGCGATTTTCTCCAGCGCTGGTTTGAACCTATCATGGGAGGATGAAGATACCTTGTAGAGCATAAGGAATGAGCCTAGTGCTCCTTGCTCTTTGTTGTATGCTACTCCAATCTTGTAAGCAGTTACAGCTAACTGCCAAGCATTATCATGATCATCAAACTGGATAGCATATTTTGTGAGGTCATTCAACATCGACATAGTCACGTCAGGGAATGATAGCTTATTCTTTGTGAGGCTGAATCCGCCCATGAACTTCCTCAGAATCTGCATCGTGATATAGAGCCCCTCTGAGGTCTCTAACATGTCGTCAAGTCCAATTCTATGAATCATGCTGTCATAGAGGGAATAATAGTAATCAATCTCTTCGTAGTCTTCCCTAATC
>JBHLRT010000086.1:992-6628 GCA_048882305.1 Candidatus Thorarchaeota archaeon | reverse complement strand
GGATTACCTCGTTTGGTTCAAAATCATATACCCACTTGCAAGCAACCTCGCATCCTCCACAGTTGGTACACTGATAGAGGATGTCTAACATCTCTGGAGTCCACTCAAGTCGACCTTTATGATACGCATTTGCCATAATCATCCTTCCACCACCTGAATAGGCATGGAAGTTATAGTACTGAATTGAAGGACAGATATGCGAGAACCGCTGACTCTTGATTGCAATTTGTGGGATGTACTTGCACTTTGAACAACGGACACAGCTGTCCATCATTTCCTCAAATTTGTCGAGAGTCATTTTGGCACCTCCTTGAAGCAGAGTGTACCAGGATTCAGAACATTATTTGGGTCAAAGATTTCTTTCACACTCTGAATCGCTCGAACCATTTCAGGACTTGCTTTTTCGAACACTGCATCAGTTATGGATCCATAAGGTCTACTGAAGAAAGCCCCTTCAGAGAGTAGTTTCTTTCGACCTTCTTTTAGAAGGGCATTGAGAGATTTTGCTTCACCAACATCATTCGGATTAGCATAGAGGTCAAAGCCACAATGCGTCATTACACCTTGAACCATGGGTTGGATGTATGCGCCAATCTGGTCATTTGGAAAATCAACATCAGCTGCAATGTCGTTGAAGACTGAATACAATCTGCCAACTTGGTCTAGTGTTGTGGTGAAGATAACTTCTCTACAGATTCCTCTTTGAGCATATTTCCAATACTCAGGTTCACTAGGCGTGTCAAGTAGAGATTCTATGTCTGTATCATTGAGGTCTCCAAGACTAATTGTCAATTCGACATTCATCTCTTGCGCAATATCCATGGTATCCCCAGTACGATATTCCAATTCATCTCTAGCAAGGATACCATGCCCAGATACACCAAGAATTAGAATCCACTTTGGTAACTGCATCTTTTTACCCAGAGCTGCAGAAAGTGCGCTAGAATTAAGCATAAAATGCTCATCTACAAGTCTTCGTCTCAGAAGAGCATAGTTAAAGTCCTCAAACTCAGTGACACTTTCTGCCCCAGCGAGATAGACCTGGTGTTCTTCAGGCAATAGTTCGCACTTCATTGTAATCCAAGTTGTAATTCCAATTGTCCCTTGTGATCCCTGAATAATCCGGAATGGATCAAATTGAGAAGGTCCTTGAGGATTTTTTTGAGCCTGACCTGATGCCCATTGTTCCTCTAAGGTGCCCGGGCCCGCAGCAGATCCTGTTCGTAGTGTATCACCAGAACCGAATACGGTTTCAGTACACAGGAGTGGATCTGAAAGGTCCCAATGAAAACGAGGAATTGTTGTAGGCGCTCTATCAAGGCAACTTGTTAAAACTGACTTGGTTGCTTTTGGGAGGAATGGCATTAATGGTCTAAGCCCATTCTTTTTGAGTTCTGGAATTAATTGTCCAAAGGTTACTCCGGGCTCAATCATCACAACTTTATTTTTCGAGTCAATCCGAATTATTCTATACATCTTACTAAGGTCAAGAATGATTGCATTATCGACTCTTGGTACTGATGAACCTCTCCTTCTTGGTTGTCCAGAACTCACAGGAATAATAGGAACCGAATTTTCATTCGCCCAAGACATAATCTCAACAACCTCATCAGTCGACATTGGCCAAACGACTAGTGAAGGAGTGAATTCTCCCGAGTATCCCCTGAGTGTTTCAGTATCAGTAGAAGTGCGCTCTTCTCCGACAATCTTGATTATTTCTGAAATCATGGTTCTTTCTCGCATCCTATGGTGTCAATGTTATCCCTGTTCGATAACGATTCCAGTTCCTCCAGCTGGGAATCTGAATTCTATTGCATCACTGTCGCACACTTGGGCGCATGCACCGCATTCTAAACATTGTGAGGGATAGTCATCCTCAATGTATACTTTATCTTTACCTTTCTTCCAGAGATTCATTACGCAGATTATAAGACATCGTTCGCATAGTGTGCACTTACTGTTGTCAATGCTGATGAAGTCGATAGCCCCAGGAATTCGCTTAACGAGCTTCTTGTGGTCTATTTTCATTCTTGTTCATCCTCCTCATCAGCCATGAAGGCCTTTGTTATAGCCTCCTCAATCTCTGGCATCTCAGTAAGTAGCTTCTCAGGATCTGTCAGCATATCCATCCTGTCCTCGCCTAAAACCGATGTTAAAAGCGGAATCACTTCTTTCACTATGAAAGGCACTAATTGAGGCAAGTACTGTTTGACTCTCCTAGCTACTTGGCGTATTCTTACAGGATGTGGTTCGGACCAATCAATTATCCCACCCAAAATCTCCATGAATAGTGGTACGAACCAAGACATTGATTGTCTTGGACTGAATGGAAGAGCCATCCAAATGCTCTGAAGTTCAGGACCTGACTTGAAGTCCTCTCCTATGGAGGACTCCATCCATTTCTCATCATAGAGAGAGAGGAACTCTCTAGATGTGTCACCTGAGGATATCGCTTCAGCTGCGGTCTCTATCGCAGCTCTGCCTGTAACCATAGCAGGATAGATACCCTCAGCCTCAAGAGGACATGGGAATCCTCCTGCATCTCCAATTAAAATCACATTGTCAGTATGAGTGTTTTCAGGCATTCCCATCCATGGTAGAAGATGAGCTTGAAACTCTCGAGGCTTTGCATCGAGAACTCTGATCAATCGCTGGAAGTAATCAAGATTGACCACCTTGTTTAGATAATGAACGGGATTTTTGTCCCACCAAGTCATCCAATTTCCAAATCCTATATGAAAACTAGAGTTGAAGAACACCTGATATGCAGCTGGAAATGTCGCTGACCACCACACTGCTAATGCTTCATCACCCATCACATCGTCTATCTTTGATGCTGAGCATTCGAAATCATACTGTAGAGTCAAAGTCACCTGTTTCTGTTTCCACCTCTGGCGCAACCCAGATTGTTTAGCCACCATGGAAACAGCCCCATCAGCACCTATAACGAAACCCTTGTACTTCTCACCTTTCTCATCGATAACTCCGACTACTTTTCCATTCTCTTTCAAGAGACCTGTTACTAAAGTGGAAGTCTTTAGCTTAGCTCCTGCATCGACTGCAAATTTCGCTAACCATGGATCAAAATCACTTCTGTAGCAGTTCAAAGTGATCCAGCTTTTTGCAGGTTCATATTCGACTGAAGATGTAGGTGTCGTCATGATGTAACCAGTTACTTTTCCTTCGCTATCCACCATGTAATTTCGAGCAGCACGACCTTCTCGTATTGATGGACAATCCTCGGAATTAATCTCTTTCATTATATCAAATTCTCGCCACAATCGTGGACCTAGGCCACAACCAGATGAGTTCTTCGCGCCCGGAGTCCTTCCACGCTCGAAAAAGATGGTCTTGAGACCCTTTTCTGCTGCTTCTTTTGCAGCAGTCGAGCCTCCAGGACCTGCTCCCACGATAACAACATCATATTCTTTCATTTACTCACCCGGCTCGTCCAAATCTTTTAATTCCTTTTTCACAAGTTTCAATTTCATATCCAGGATTCCTTTTCTCCGTTCAAGGAAAACTCTCCTCACATCTTTGTCTGGAAGTGCTCGTATAGCTTTCAGAATAGGAGCTTCAGGGATCATCTCATCAATTCCAGCTAGGTGTATTTTCAGGAAGACTTCCTGTGTGAAAGATGCAGGCATATTAGCTACGGTTGATTCAATGAAACGAGAATTGAACAAAAAGTAGAAAGCCATAGCATCACTCATCTCTCTAAGCTTCTCTTTCCCTTGTTTAGTCAAACTGTAGTGTGTAGTTTCATCTTTAACGCTCTTTGAAATATACCCCTTCTTCTCCAATGCTTGAAGTGAAGGATAGATGGTCCCAGTTTTCGGTTCCCAGGAACCATGAAATGCATCTCGGAGATTACGAAGAATTTCATAGCCATATTTTGAGGTTTCAAGCAGCTGAATCAGTATTAGCGCCTGAATTGGAGTAAGTTTTTCCGGTGTTGGAAGGAACAGTTTGAAATCTTTACTCAATCTTTCACTCTCTATTGAATTTGATTCTACCAGTTCGTATCAGACCTATCACAGCAATAACAGGGATAGCTACCATAATTCCTGCTAGTGCATAGATTACAGGACCAACCAATTGTGGATTTACAGACCCATAGATGACTACTGACTTAAGTATCCCATCGCTATTCTCAACTTGGACTTCGATATACCCAATGTTTGTTGGAAGGTCACTCAGCGAAACCTCAAGATTCGTAGCAATCCATTGGGGTTGAAACTCGAATGTATCTTGGTAAATCGCAGTGCCATCAACAATTACACGAATTTCTGCATCCGTTGAAAACATTTCTTTCACACAATTCCATGTCGAGAGATTCAGATACAGTGTACCTGCATTGATATCTAAGACTTGATTCTGAATTTCGACCAGGGGGGTCTCATAGAATCTCTCAACTCTATGAGCCCAGTAGTAAGTACCGTTCCCACCACGGACTTGAAGCTCCCAAGCAATCTCACCGTCTCGAGTGACTTCTGCAAAGATGATGGGATCAGGTTGAGCAAGTACTAACGCCTGATTTGCGAAGATACCCAGAGTGTTACCATCAGGCAATCGGTCAGCATCACCGCCAGATTCAGAGAAGTAGTAGGTCGAATTCGAAGCATGCCATGACCAGACCTCACGTATTTCCTGATTTTCTTCATCAATCTCAAACTCTACAAAGCCTGATATTCCAGTTCCATTCCGAGTCATAGATGATGGAACATCAGGGTCGAAGAGACCGTTATCAAACAAAATGTAACGATTGCCTCCCAGCCACTCTAGACTATGAGGATAATGTGCAATCGAATCAACTTCAGTGCCATTTATGTCGAGTATAGTGAAATTGCCATTTCGTCCAGCTCGCCAAATAATCTCCCCAGTATCTTTGTCAATCTTCAGGATTGTGTCTTGATTTCTTACATTAAGCCATATTGTGTTCTCGACCTTGTCCCAGGCAAAGCTGTTCGCGTGCATCCAATCGGTAAAGCCCCTGAAGGTGTAATTGTTACATATAGCTGTGTAAATTGTTGAATTAAATGGAAGATGCACCCTAGCATCCCACTGCCAGAGAAGGTCTCCATCCCAATTGTATTCACTAATTGTATCATATATTACTTCGAGTCCATTCCAAATCTCTCCCTGGGTTGCAGTCTCCAGAACCATGAAGGTATCAGTTATCGGATTATAGTCCAACTCATGATGGCCAGCAGGAACAGCAAGTTCCACTCGAGTATCAGAAACGAAATCCCAGATCTCCATCAACCCGTCAGACCCACCCATCATGACTGCTGTTGAATTGATGAACTTGTGAACGCTGTGTTGCGAATCATCTAATTGATTCACTACGGTTCCTTGGTCATCAACAATGAGTACCTTTCCCGCACCCATTGCCCCAGTCTCCATCGATTCATTTGTGATGATGCTCTCGATGCATGGAAATAGAGTGTAGCCTGGAGTGTAAGACCCCTCTACGTTCTCAGTGAGTACGAAGTCAATAATGCCAGAAGAGTAGTAGAGCTTTGCATCCATAATCGTGTACGAGAAAATCGTATTCAATCGGTCTATCTTAAGCGCAATCGACAAAGTCCCATCGAAATCAACTTCTCCACGTTGAAATGCAGTGGCAGCGGTTG
>JBHLRT010000086.1:0-982 GCA_048882305.1 Candidatus Thorarchaeota archaeon | reverse complement strand
ATACTTCTGCCAAAGTGTCAAAACTAAGAATTATGGTTACATCAGGATCTTCGGGTGGAACAGATTCAACAGATAGATTCAACGCATCATTCTCAACTGTAAACCACAGATATCCCGAATCTATCACCTCAAGAACTGCTACAATTTCCCAATCTTTTGTAATCTCTTGAGCTTCAGGATGATGAGCTGCCACGTAATTTGAGAATATCGTGAAGTTCTCCATATCATCCCAAGTAAACGTTCCTTCTGATAGCTTTTCTTTGAGTTCTGCTTTAATTGCACGAATCTCTGCTGGTGCCTCATCCAGATTGAGTGGTTCTGGAGGTGGCGGGTTTATAATCCCATTCAAAATGTACTGTGCAGTTGGAATCGCAATTGCCACAATAATCAGTATTGTCAATAGCCCCTTAGTTCTACGTCTCATATCACCGGTCTCCATGAACGGTTGTATTCAATGAATGTCATATGTTGGCCCATTCTACATAGGTAGAATTCAACTGCGTAGAAATCTACCTATTATACTTCACTGTTTTCAGAGTGGATGCTTTCGACAATTTCAGAACTTACTAAATGAGAATCGACTATCTAGTTAGCGAGTATCTGCATGGTTTGGTATATGGATGTACCTTAGCAATATGGAGATCAAGATAGCTGTTCCCATAGCTACAATTCCAGCGACAGCATAAGTAACACGAAGGCTTCCGGACAACTCCCAGAGAGTAGCTCCAAATAATTGAGCGCCCACTCCAACAATTCCCATCAAGAGGTCGTATGTTCCCAAGGCTCTGCCCTTTACTTCTTCAGAAACAACAAGTACTATGATACTCTTAATTGAACCAGTCCAGAGGACGAATGGTATAGCCCACACAAAGTTGATGACATACATCATCACTACGCCACTTCCTTGACTGAACCAGAAGAATATCGCAGCATTCCCACCTACACCGGCAATAAGTGTCGCTTTCAAATTTCTATCAGCAAG
>JBHLRT010000085.1:5859-6657 GCA_048882305.1 Candidatus Thorarchaeota archaeon | reverse complement strand
CAGGAATAGCTCAGTTTGCGATTAGTGTATGGGCATGGCAGTTCGGAATCTTTCTGGAAGCAAATGTTGGTCAGCTTTGGCAGATTGGTCTCACATTCTCAATTGGTACATTCGCGATGATTGTAGGTTATGGAATTTCAGGCACACTGGCTGATTATATGGGCCGAAAGAATACAATGGTATTTGGATTCGTTCCTATGTTTGTAGGATTGATCACTCTTCGATTTCTGCCCATTTGGCCACTGATTCCTATTGAATATGCTACAATTCAGGTTGGGTGGGCATTTATCCTCATAATGACTAGTGCTATGCCAGCTGATGAGATAGCTAAAACTAATGGAGTTAATGCAGCAAGAACATTCAACATGGTTGTACTCCCAGCTTTTCTGATAGATGGAATGAGTCCAATAGTAGCAGGAATACTCTTGAATGCTGGTTATGTTGCGGGCGACCTTCACTTAATGGCGGCAATTGGAGCCCTTGTTGCATTGGTCGCAACATATTATGGGGTGAGCGAGTCGCTTGATAGGAGCCTTATTCAGAAAGCAAGATCGGGATCCATGATTGCACTTAGAGGATTGGGGCGTAATTTCTGGATTTTTGTTTCAGGCATGTTTGGCCTGGTCTTTGTATTCAACTTTGCATTTCCATACATGGGTAACTTAGTTGTCAATGAGTGGGGAGTTAGCGAATCATGGTATGCCATTGCGTGGGGTGCATGGTCATTCACATGTGTGATCCTTATGTATGGCCTTGGTTCAGCTACTGATAGGAACATCAGATTAACCCTGATTGCTG
>JBHLRT010000085.1:0-5849 GCA_048882305.1 Candidatus Thorarchaeota archaeon | reverse complement strand
TTGCATATGGTACTTCACTTCAAGACCTTGTTATTCTGAATATCCTACTTGCTGCTCCAATTGTAATCTGGAGCGGAGCTGAAAAGACACTTGCTGTTAATGGGGTTAGTAATGAGATGAAAGGGAGAGCATTGGGTACTTATCAATTCCTGATGAGTTCAACGCGCCTTTTTGGTCAATTCATCGGTGCAGTGCTATGGGAGTACTTTGGTAGTCTTCGAAGTGTTTATGGGATTTCCAGTGTTGCCGGATTGATATTAGTAGTAGGTCTTACATACGCCCTTATGTCATTAAAGCTTGAATATAGAGGAGAAGGACTGACACTCGCTGAAACCGAGTAATCTTCTTATCTTCGTTCATGAGAAGTAGAAGTATGAAAGGAGCTTCGAGGGAGTATTATGGGTGAAGATGATTCATCATTCATTGGTCGTCGTCTACGCCAGACAGGAGATTTACTTCTTGGTGGGGCTCAAAAGCAGGTTGGAGACTATCGATCGAAATTCGATGGGCTAAAGGGGACATATGATAATTTTCTCTCAAAGCTTCTCGTGTCATACTCTGAAGCTAAGTTTGATCCATCCTTTGTTGACAAGTTCTTTGGAAAAAGAAAACTGACTTTTGCTGGAATTGATGGCACAGTTTTGAAGTACGATGTCTTTGACCTTATCGTATTCTTTGCTGGAGCATATAGTGCGCATGGTGAAATTAAAATCGAAAATTCTGGAGAGTCTAAAATCGTTTATGATGAAAAGTACTTGGAGAGAGGGATAGGGGTCTCTAGCGTTTTACCGATTTACATAAACGAGGTACCACTGATAGACCAAACTCTACTGGTAAGAGGAGAAGATGGACAGGTGGATAGCTCTGTTACTTTCACTGATGCATGGGTGGTTGACAATGCAGCTTTTGCAGACTATCTGATGGGACTATCTGAGTTTTATTTGGGATATCAATTAGTTAGCTCGGAGGAACCTGTGGATATTCTACTATATGATCGAATTTTCTCTGCAGAGATTGCGTCTTTCTATGCTGAAACCTCAGATTTCAGACTAAGCCTTGATAATGAGTGTGGAATTATCGGTCACAAGATTGATGGAAGAGCGTTCTCAAAAACCGAATGGGTGTTTGCGAGAAAATTATTTGGCAATCTCGATTTAGGTACACCTCCTGCACGTGGTGAGTTTCTTCTATCTCGTGTTGTCATGGAACTCGCACGAGAGCCTGGAAATTCACTGACTCGGACTGAGATCGCGGATAGGCTTGGTCTGAAAGATGAATTTCACCTATCTAGGTTAGATAAAGAACTAGAAAAGGGAATCCGAGGGTCAGGAGAGGCAAAAGGCATCATTATTCGTAAAGATAAGCAATTCATCCTAAAACCGGAATTCCGAGATTTCAAAGAACGATTGAGAAAGTTAGTGGAAGAAGTCTGTGGTAGAATGTTTTCTGCAGACCCGAATGTTACATACGATGAACGATTCAAGATTGATGGTCGATGGATTACAACAAATGATCTTGCTTTCCTTAGTTTAATCTCACTCTATATGACGGTAGAGAAATGTTGGAAAAGCAAAACACTGATGATTGGCGTAGCTAAGGATACATCAGCTAGAGACCTCAAACGTCAAGTAATACCAGTTCTAAACCATGTAGGTCGGTTTTCAGGAGGATTTGGCGACAAAGGTCAGGACACACCGGATACAGATAGGATGATTCTGCAATGGGTATCACTTCATGAAAAAGATAAACTTAAGGTCCCATGGGCAACGGTCGAATATGATACAGCGTTCAAAACAATCATACCCCATTTTGAGCGAAAACCAGGACTCGTTTCAGGAGCAAGACGAAATCAGATTTCAATTGAGAAAACATTCGTAAAATCGTACTTCCAACTTTGTCAGGCTATTTCAGATCCAAAACTGAGAAGCAATGTACTGCTTTATGATAGACTGATCTATCATGAATTCGATACTGGAAAAAGTCAGATAACGACTCTTCATCATGATTATGAAAGCAGACCAGACAGTCCAGAGCCAATTGAAACCGTATTTTATGAGGGAGTGAGCAACCCTCTTCAATCTTTCATCATGTCACTCTTTAAGGCAATGACAAGTATGAGTATACCTGAACTCTTTGGTCATCTCAAACCATTATACATTGCAGATAAAGTCGCCAAGTACTATTGGGGACAATTTAAAGGAATGGTTGAAAGCGCGGGGATTTGGCTCATCAACCGTCCCGATTTAAGGGAATTTCTTTTTTATCTAAGCAGTTTTAGAGAACGGAGGTCTAGCATTGAGCAATCAAGAAGAACGCAGTAGGCGTAAGTTATTCACGGATTTTGATGGAACTTTCGAAGGACGACTTGCGAGAGTCCTACCTGTAGCTGCCAATTATACATCGGAGTGGGCTGGTTCTGCCGCTCGATATGACTGTAGAATCAAAATCAGATATAACAAAGAGCTAATGGCGCAACTCGAAGAGGGAATGCTTCTTGCTGTCAAGAATTTTAGAGGTCAGTCAAGAAGAGCGGCAGAAGAAGGTGTTGAAAGATATACTGTGATGGTAATCAGCAAAGTCTGGCCGCTTCATTATGGACTTGGCGGAGTAAATGATAGCCACTACTATCCACTTCAAATGGAGATAATCGAGCAGTCCGTTCCAGACTGGTCAACTGATGACCAAGCAACAATGATGGTTCAGATGAATGCAGTCCCAATCAATTACGATCTCGTAATAGACAAGAAAGGAGAGATTGAATTTCGGAAAGGATTTTCATACCCACTTGTTGGTGAACGTGCATATGTAATTGACATGGAAACAGTTGACCTCATCTATAATGACAAAGTGAAGAAAGCAATGGGATTTACAAAGAAAACATCAGTTGCAGATCCAAGGAAAGACCCACGTGTCGGAGTTCTGAGGATGTTCATGGAATCTGGCCAGGAAGTGCCAATCTATGTGGATTTAGCTAAACTGGTCAGGTATCACTTTGGCGTTTTCAGTTTCACAGGGGGTGGTAAAAGTAACCTCTTGTCGAATTTGTTCAGAAGAATTCTCTATCACGATAAAGATACCAAACTTGTGATTTTCGATATCAGCTGTGAATATCCATTCCTTCTTAGTGATGTCTTCATGGATTCAAAGATACCCAGTAGTATCGTACTTGAAGATGAAGCCAAGACCTCTGAACAATTTGCACGCTCGATTGTCAAACCACGAGATTTCGAGGAAGATCCTAGAGCCAATGATGTTCTCAAGGAAATCTATGACACTGGTATAGTGACTTTTTACAACAGACCTTTAACTCAGGTTCCAACATTCGGTAGTCTAATCCAAGAGATGAGAACACTTCGTACAGATAGCTCAGGCAGACCAAATTATGAACAGGCTATGGATGCAATAATTGACTTCGTTGGGGCATATTATCAGAGTGCTGAAAAATCAGAACACGATGAAATTGACATTGAGTTCATAGACAAACTTGATTCGATTGCGAAACAAGCAATGGAAACATACAAGGTAAATGAGAAAGCAACAGTCTATGCATGGGCCACAACCAGGTCTACACTAAAGAGTGTACTTACTCGAGCTCAGAAAGCTAAGAGTAGTGGTGTTACAATTAAGGAGCTAATGAAAAAACTAAGTGGTCCAGAAAGGGTTGTCTGTATTTCGATTGCAGATCCAGATACCCTAAGAGACCTGGTCATTAAACTCACAAGCGCAGCCTTGCGCTACAGAAAAAAGAGCTTTGAGATAAAACCACAGATTCTCTTTGTTTTTGATGAAGCTCAGGAGTTCATTCCCTCAGGTGCGAGTGGACATCTTGGTCAATGCAGTGCTGCTGTGGAGAGGCTTCTTCGTCAGGGAAGAAAATACGGTCTTGGAGGAGCAATAGCCACTCAGAGGATTGCATATCTGAATACCAACATAATGCAACAATTGCATACATTCTTTGTTGGGACATTGCCTCGACCCTATGATAGAACTGTTGTAAGCAGCTCGTTCCAGATTGATCTCAGCATCCTAGACAAGACTCTCGAGTTTCCGCCCGGATCTTGGTTACTTTCCAGCTATATTGCCACTGGACTCGATAGTGTGCCAGTTTTCGTAAAAGCAGACAATTCTGAAGATGTTTTGAAGCAACATATAGAATCAATTGGAAAGAAAAAAGGTAGCAAAGCGTAAGCAAAACTAGCTAAGTCGTTCTTTGTCTATCTTTTTGATTTCCTCGATATCATGGGTCTCAGCAAGTTCCCCAAGTAAGTGACCAGATCGTCGTTTTTTAGTTTCAAGATAGCTCTTGTTGTACTCAGATGGTTCAATGATCAAAGGAAGTCGTTCAACAATATTGACTCCAGCTTCTGTGAGTTGTCGAATTTTCTCAGGATTATTTGTCAAGATCTTGATTGATTTTACCTGTAGGTTCTTCAGTATATTCGCGGCGATTCCATAATCTCGTTCATCAGGTTTGTAGCCAAGATGAATATTAGCATCAACTGTATCAAGACCTAAATCCTGCAAAGCATAAGCCTTGATCTTTTCTGTAAGCCCAATGTTGCGTCCTTCCTGTCGCAAATAAAGAAGAACTCCTTCTTCCGCCTTTCCAATGAGTTTTAGAGATTCTAAAAGCTGATCCCTACAATCACATCTCTTGCTGCCCATAACATCACCAGTCAGACATTCTGAATGAATTCTCGTTATGACGCCTTCTTTTCCAATGATGTTACCTCTGATGATTGCAGTATGCTCTTTACCATCACAGGGACTAACAAACCCAGCAACCTGAAACTCTCCAAAACGACTTGGTAAGTCAGCAATCGCGACTAATTGAACGCAACATTCGTCAGTTTCACAGATCTGTTTCTCACTAGCATCAATTAGCAAATCGATTTGTTCTTTTGTTAGTTTCATTTCGACCGAGCTCTGACCAATTAAGACACTTGATATATCTTTTCGAGGGACGAAATCCGACATGGCTAAATAGTACCTCTTTCTGAACAGGACGCGCAGACTGCGTACTATCGCAAGCCCAAATGAAATCGATCAACGAGGAAAACACATTGGCAAGAGACCATAAGAGTGCATCAGAGAAGAGTGAGGCGTGGTTAAAGGAAAACACCAAACGTTTTGCGTTTAAGAAACTAGAGAAAGAAGTCATTCAGACAGGAGCATGTGTTGAATGTGGTTCTTGCGTTACAGGCTGCCCTGTGGATGCGTTAACTGGTGAACGAATTGATGGAAAGTATGTCCCGACTCTCACTGGGAAATGCACAGCCTGTGGAATATGTTATGCCATGTGTCCAAGATCTTTTGTCCTAGAGCCAGATACAATTGGTGACTTCATCAGTGTATGGCAAGTAAGGTCTCTTGGTGAACACAGTCGCCAAGATGGAGGAGCTGTCACTGCAATCCTTGGTCTGATGCTTGAGAACAAAGAGATTGAGGCAGCTATTGTTGTCGGTCAAGAAGATGGCAAACCTTGGATGCCTGTGGCGAAGAAAGTAACGGACAAGAAAGAACTTCTCGAGTCTGGAGGTACAATATACACGCATGCACAGGTCATTGGAGAGTTATTGAATTCTTACAAAGAGAATCTATCTTCCCTTGCTGTTGTGGGAACAGCTTGCAACATCGATGCTGTTAGCAGAATGCAGGCACATCCCGGAGGGCTCTTTAATATTGATCCTAAAATGAGTGTATTCAAGGTCAGCCTCTTCTGTATGGAATCGTTTGATTACGAAGGTCTACTGAAGTTTCTGAAAGGTGAAGGGATTAGCATCAATGAGGTAGAACGCTTTGCTATTGCAAAAGGAAACTTCATGGTGACGATAGGTGGAGAGGTTAAA
>JBHLRT010000084.1:0-6670 GCA_048882305.1 Candidatus Thorarchaeota archaeon | reverse complement strand
TGCATATCTCCCAGAAGATTATGAGCGACCAGTTGAAGTTCTTCCTTCTAGTAGATTTGCTGACCGACGTCTAGCTCTCGTTTCTGATTCAATCGATGCAGGTGATCGAGTAGCAATCGTTGATGACTGGTTGATTCAGGGAACATCGGTGCTTGCTGTCACAAAAGTAGTAGAGAAGTTAGGAGCTCATATTGTGGGAGTTGCTTGTGTAATAAACAACCTCAGTGAAACACGTCGCAAACTGTTAGGCAGACCTGAAGTGATTTCACTCATAGATAATCTTCAAACAGATGTCTTGCATCCTACTGATTGAAAAAAGAGAGACTGACCGGTGGTGAATAAATACCACCGGTTCATTTAGTCTAATCTTCCTGTTGACGAAGCTCTCTGCGGAGAACCTTTCCTACCTGTGTCTTTGGTAGATCCTTAACGAACTCAACATCCGTAGGAACTTTGTAGACTGCCATCTTTTCTTTGCTGTACGCTTTCAGCTCATCATAAGTCATAGTTTCGCCTTCTTCAAGAACAACGAATGCTTTGACAGTTTCGCCTCGTGTTTCATCTGGAATACCAATCACAGCAACCTCACGAATCTTAGGATGCTCAAAGAGGACTTCTTCGACTTCGTTTGGCCAGACCTTGTAACCTGATGCATTGATCAAGTCCTTCTTTCGGTCAACAATGAATGTCCAACCGTCCTCATCCATTTTCGCAATATCTCCGGTGAACAACCAGCCATCCTTCAGTACATCTGCAGTCTCATCTGGTCGGTTATGATATCCGGTCATGATCTGAGGCCCTTTTACAGCAAGTTCGCCGACCTCTCCAACTGGTAAGTCTTTGGAACGATTATCAAGATCAACAATCTTACAGTCCGTGCTTGGGAACGGTAAACCAATTGAGCCAACCTTTCGAAGTTGCTTATCTAATGGATTGGCATGTGTTACAGGCGATGCCTCGCTCAAACCATATCCCTCAATAATGATTGATTTTGTTGCGTCTTCAAACTTCTTTGTCACTTCTGGGGGTAAAGCCATAGCTCCAGCGATTGAGAGCTTCAGCGATGTTATATCATACTTTGAAACATCTGGGTGACTATACATAGAAATTGCCAATGTTGAAACAATTGGGAAGAACGTCGGTTTGGTCTTGTCTATTAGTTCTAGTAAATGCTTGATGTCCCTAGCATTAGGCACGAGTACAATGGTCGAGCCCCAAGTCACAGCTAGATTCATTGAGATTGTCTGACCAAAAATGTGTTGTAATGGTAGCGCTGCAACAAACGATTCTTTTCCGCGATCCGCCATCCACTCCATCCATGCAGAGCACTGCTCACAGTTCGCTTTCAGGTTGTTGTGAGTTAGCATGGCTGCTTTTGGTATTCCGGTTGTCCCTCCGGTGAATTGGTACACAGCGATGTCTTTACCTGGATCAACAGTGACAGTAGGTGGTTCAGGAACAGCAGCAGCTAACCAGTCAATCCAGAGATGGTCTCCATCCCGAAGTGGTGGGACTTCCTTCATTTCTTTCCTGTAGACAAGCTTCGGGGCAAGAAATTGCTTTATCTTACTCATCATGTCCCAAGCAGCAGTTACAATAACATTCTCAAGATTTGTTTCATCACGAACTGCCTCAACAACTTTGTAGAAGAAGTTCAGAACTACGATAGTTTTAGCACCAGTGTCCTGCAGATAGATTTGTAATTCCTTTGGCACTGCTAAGGGGTTCACTGGAGTGATTGTTGCTCCGCATTTCAAAGCCCCATAATAGGCAATGACAAACTGTGGGCAATTGTTAAGCATGATTGCAACAGTGTCGCCTTTCTTAACACCTAATTTTGCGAATCCATTAGCTGCTTTATCAACAAGTTCTCCAAGTTCTCGATACGTGATCTCCACTCCTTCAAAATAGAGTGCAACATTCTCTGGATATGTTTTGACTGCCTCGTCAAATAATGACCAGAGAGGTCCTTCTGGTATCGTGATTTCTTTTGGCGTGCCGCCAACATAATTCTTGTACCATGGTCTATCCAATTTTAATCATCTCTCTTGCACTGAATAGCGGATTGCCTCGCCCTTCATTGGTTGACATTTATCCCTTCCTATAGCCCCTGCAATGTGTTAGATGTGTAACGCTTCACGAAGGCAAACCATCAGAGTACGGAGAACTAGCTGTCTCACATCGATATCACCATCAGAAGATTCCGACATTGATTCTGAAACCATTGTCTGAATTTTCTTATCTTTACTCCCTATCAGGAAGAGAAGATCTGTAAATTGACCAGTAAAGATTCGCTGAGCGAGCAATTGGTGTCTGAAGTCATTACCAAAATCTGATTGCCATAGTCGCTGGTACAAGTTCAATGAGTCTGAATCAAGCCTTTCCTTCTCCACAGCGGATGAAATTACCTTTGCTGCATATTTAGCAGCAGTCATTGCATAAGAGATTCCTCCTCCAGTGATTGGACTGACCTGTCCGGCAGAATCGCCAAGCAGAACACATCTGTCGGTTACTGTCTGTTTAATTGGACCTGCAGTAGGAACTAGAGCTCCCTTTGCTCCCTTCAAATTTGGAGCGTTCGGGAGGAGATTTTTTTTGACAAGAAACTTGGTGAATGTTTCAAATTTTAAGGGCAGACCTTGTGCCTGTGTTCCCACAATTCCTAATCCCACGTTGATTGTTTCGCGTTTTGGAAAACACCATCCATACCCCGGTTGACCCCCCAAATTTACAAAGAAATGGTATTTGAGATCATGAGTGTATCGTTCAATAATCTCATTGGTCGATACTGGAACCTCACACACTCTACATGCTGTGACACTTGAACTGGGCCAGCTTTGATTGAGTCCTGTTTCTCTTGCCACCATGCTAGTGACTCCATCAGCTCCAACCAAAACTCTAGATCTAACTGTTTCTCCATTTGACAGTACAACAGAAACTTGATTGCTATCAACTGCCAATGTTTTGGCTCTAATACCTGTCAATGTTACTGCTCCTGCATCTACAGCCTCTTCAAACAAGACATTGTCGAAATCGGTTCGTAGTGTGACAATCATTTCAGCTCGGCCTTCGAGCACAATTGATCTGTTCGGGGAATGCAGCACTGCTACCTTTGCTATACCTTTCATAAAATCAGAAGTACGTGGTTTGAGATATGGAAAATTATCAATGATGGATTTCGAGAATCCACCGCCACATGGTTTGTCGCGAGGAAATGTATCCTTGTCAATCATGCAGACATTCAATCCCTTCTTGGCTAAGTATCGCGAAGCAGTTGCCCCACCTGGACCTGCTCCAATCACAATAACATCATACATACTGGCGAATCACTCACACATTGAAGCCAATACCACATCATCTTAAAGGTTAAGCCCATCAACCTTATCTACTCAGTAGTTCGAATCCAGAGGGATAGAAAATGAGCCAGCTGCTTGAGGCCAGAAGAAGTGTAAGACGACGAGTGAATGCACTTCCTAAATATGACCTCTTTCTCCACCGTTTTATCACTCTGGTTTTGGCAGCCAATATGATATTGATTCTTTATGCTCTCATTTCTGTTACATTCGGTATGACTCTGAGTGGTGTAGGATTTATTGATTCATTGCCCCTTGCCCTCTATATCCTACCAATGATGATTATTCTGCCAATAATGATTCGTGCGTATTATCTTGGGCGTACTGCAGCATGGAATTTCTTCTTCTTAACCATCTGCACTGTTTTCTTCGCTATGCTATCATTTCTTGTTCATGGATTCATAATCTGTTTGATTTTCAATATCAGCGCCGCTGTAGCACTCTTTATTATGGGGCGCTTCAGACCACGTGGAAAATTACGACAAGCAGGCAAAAAGGTGATTGCTTACTTTTTATTTGTCAACATATTGGGTCTCTCATTCCCAGTTTCTATAGTTTTAATGGGTCAAAATCCAATTGCAACTGTTCCCGTATCAGGAAATCCAGAGATACGACTCAGCATACCACTTTCTGATTTTGATTATCCTTATCAAAATGTTACACCAACACCGCAATTGCTCTCAGACATTATGACAAATCAATTCCATCTTGATTTTCATGTTCAAGAAAATGATACGAATTCATGGACGAGATTGCGGAACTGGTTGATTGCTGTTAATGATTCTGAGATTCAATACTCAGTAACACTAAGTGCTGATCGAGAAACGTTAGCAGGTCCAAACCCGGAAACACTTGTGACGACTCAATTACTAAGTGATGTTTATAGTCTTCACAATGCTGGTTTTGCTATACTAATGAGTCTATCTTTGGAAAACATAACTAATACTCCTGAATTCGTGACCTTTGATATGACTTTGTCAAGAACCGAATGGCAGCAACTCATGCAGAGAACTAGGAATTTGGACCTTATAGGATTTGGAGAATTGATGCGAAGATCGATTTATTCTGTTAATGATATGTCAGTTATTGAGAATTGGTATGCTAATTTACGTCAGGTGGTAGATGCCTACGGAATTCAAGCAGGTTTTTTGATAGAACCATTTGTGATAGATGATTATTTTGATGGTGACTATAATGCCATGAAGTTATGCGGACTAACTCCTGAACTCCTTAGAACTTGGGACTATGTTTCTGTTTCATGCAGTCGGTCAAGATTCTCTTTTGAGATGAATGGAGATGTAGGAGAGTATTTGGTACATTCCTACTCGAGTTCTGCAGATACTCTTTGGTCCGATGTCAATCTAAGGATTGGTGAGGTTGGCAATTCAACAGATACTCTTGGAAGAACTGATCATGTCTATGAGGACTTGGATGTCTTCATCAATGATATCGCATTGATTGTTGGTAATGGTGTAAATAGGATAACAGTGGACTCACTACCATCTTTCTTGAGTGCATTTGGTAATGACTCATTAACGACACTTCGTTCCGCTATTGATAATATAGAATATGGAATTTCGACATACACTTTCAGAATCTATGCATTTCGAGCTGTGTTCCTTGCTATTGATTCATTTGATTGGATTATGTTTTAGGGGATTTCACATACACTTCAAATACTCCTGTCCAGATTTCACTACTTGGTTCAGCCTTTACAAGAAGATCGCAACCAAAATTGACTCCCACAGGGGCTGACTTTCCCTTCTTCCAGACATCTGCAAAAATGAGAGAATGAAGGCGATTCTGGAAGTCTTCGGTGACTCTTTGAATCATTCTATCAATATATGCCTCATCAATACCTTGTGGTGTCAGGTCGGTAGTTGTTCTGAATAACCTCTCTTCACTTATGGCACCTTCAGTTCGATCAAATCTATATCCGATGCCTCCAACTAGATAGAACTCTGCTTGTGGTACTCTTGCTTCTTCTCCAATAACTATCATTGAACCATCAGCAAGGAGGATATAATCAGGAGATGCAACATTGAATGGAATAGATGCTGCTTCAACAGAAACCTCATCCATCTTTAGCTCTTGGACAAGAAATTCGCTCAATGTTCTTACTCTTGCATCAAATCTAAAGGGATCTAGCTCTCCAACGTGGAGAATATTCCGAGCCTTTTTCAGTACAACATCAAGAATCCGTTGTCCTGTTTTCAAAAATTCTACCCTTTGTTCTTTCTTTGTAAGCACTTCTCCTGCTGATACTACAACTCTTAGAAAATCTATGGTCTTGAAATTTGTTAGAACAGTCCGGCTGAGATATGTTGACTCCTCAGTTTCTAGAAATCCTTCTTGACTCGCTACTTCTTCTGGTATGGGATTCCCTAGGTATAGCTGCACAATTCTCTTCTTTCTCTTTGCTTTGAAAAACACTCCTACATCATAGTGCCTTCGTGGAATATCTATTAACTGGCGTACGAATGTGCCATCTGGCACTATTTCCTTTGCCCTTGCTCGCGCATAAATCTGGGTATATTTTGCAAAGAGGTCTGTTCTTGACATCTTATTGTCTCCTACAGTCGATTACTTTTTTCATTTCACGCTATTATCATTTCGGGTGATTTACTCCGAGTATTTCCTATGCTCTATACCAATTTGAGCAAAATGCTAATGGTATCAGCCAGCAATAACCTATCTTACGTATTTGTGTTACTATTTTTTCTGAGAAGGACACAACATGTCAAGCCACAAATTATAAAGCAGGCATGTATGGCAAAGCATTAGTCCACAGGGATGGGTATTGATTATGGATCGAAGAAACACCGGGTTGTTGTTGGTAGTTATTGGAGTCGCGTTGTTCCTTTGCACTTTATTCATAATTTTGCCGATGCCTGGATTCTACATAATTTCACTCTTTACGATGTTCTTTGCAGTAGTACTAATTGGTATTGGGACTGCATTTGCTAGAGGTGTTGATAGCTCCCTTGAAGTTCCAAATGATGATTGCTATTATTGTCATGGAACTGGTATGATTAAGAGCGGCGACGAGAACACAACTTGTCCTCGATGCGGAGGGACAGGTCTCGCTCGTCCTGATGATGCTGAGTGAACTGAGATATTCTTGCAGAATTAGGAGTGGGATTTGATTGGCTAAGCAGATTGTCATCGCTCATAAAGGAGCATCTGGCTATGCTCCTGAGAATACAATGTGCTCTTTTAGACGTGCATATGAATTAGGTGCCCATATGATTGAGCTGGATGTTCGTGAAACTCTCGATGGGAAACTGATATGCATGCATGACCAATCTGTCGATAGC
>JBHLRT010000083.1:0-6854 GCA_048882305.1 Candidatus Thorarchaeota archaeon | reverse complement strand
TTGCGACGTGACTTATACGCCAACGTTGTACTCTCAGGTGGTTCAACCATGTTCCCAGGACTCAAGGAGAGGCTCCATAAGGAGATCACCGAGCTAGTCCCAGAGAACATCGAGGTCCGAATCATTGCTCCTCCAGAGAGACAGTACTCTGTCTGGATTGGTGGAAGCATTCTCGGCTCACTAAAGACATTCCAGAAGATGTGGGTGTCCAAGAAGGAGTTCGAGGAAGTAGGACCCGAGGTCATACACCGCTGTATCTAGTATACTTTAGTTTCCGAAGAGGGAGTCTTTTTCCCTCTTCGCTCTCTCTTTCTTTCGAATTTTGAATATCACCAAGATGAAGGTAGAGTACTATTCTATTTCATTTTCCAACCATGTAGATTCCTTATTGGGCTGCGCTCTTTCAGGAATGGCTTGATCTGGTTTTGCCAACCTCATCGCAAAAACCCCCAGTATGAACTGAAACGGCAAAGGACCAACATATATCCCTGCACTTGCAATATTGACCTCGTTAAGAATCCCAAATCCAACAAAAACTCCTGGAATGAATAAGCTCAGCAGTCCAGACAAGATAGCCCAACGCTGTTCTTTGGGCTTGAAACAATAGATTGTGACCTGAATTGCGTAAATTATGAAGAACAGTAAGATCATCATAATTATGACTAAATAGTTAGGTCCACTTATCCATCCAGATGGGTCAGAATATGGCGATGGTGGAAAATAAGCTCCGAACAAGAAATAGTACGCTACATCAATTCTCCAAACACCGCCACTGTAAGTGATTCCATGAGGAAGAATTACTAGAGGCGTTAGAGTTGTTATTATCCAAAGCAATACCAATACAAATCCTAACCGCCACCGATATGAAGAATTCATTCAATCCCTCAATTTTCAACTAATCAATTTTCTATAAATCCTACCAAAGACAAAGCAATGTACGAAATTAGTAGTTTCTGAAGAGGGAGGAATTCCTCTTCGCTCTCTTCTTTTGGTTCTTTGAATTTCAATCATGATAAACTTCTTTTCGATGAACATATATTGAGTAAAAACTCTAGAATCTTTTTTGGTGGAACCTCATGTTTGAAACTCGTGAGTCTCTCTTTGCAGTCGGTGGATTCCTCATCCTGCTCTCTCTATGGGGGATAGGTACATCAATAATGGGTAATGTTTTTGATTTTGGATTATTGAGTGTGACAATAGGAACATGTGGGTTCTATGTTCTAGGCTATGCATTAAGAAACAATGACTGAACTCATGAATGTGGTGGGCTGCACAACCCCTCCGTATCTAATCTACTCTACTTTCAAAGAAGCGATTTCTCCCTCTTCGCGCTCTTGTTTTTAATTCCATAAATTGATTAGTGACCATCAAATTTCTTCTAGACAATTAGATGTGAAGGGGGTATAGCTTGAAGATTGCGTATCCTAAAACGAAAAGAGATGATGTCATTGATGATTATCATGGCGTCAAGGTCGTAGATTCCTACCGATGGTTAGAAGACATATCATTGCCTGAAGTTCAGAATTGGATCGAGAAACAAAATCAGTTATCTGAGCAGGTTCTAAACTCATATTTTGGTAGGGACATTGTCAGAAAAAGGACTAAAGAACTACTTGAACATGAATCAATCTCAAATCTAGCCATACGAAATTCATCTTACGGGACGAGGTTCTTCTATACATTAAAACAACCAAATGTGAATCAGCCGGTTCTATGTTATCAGGATGGAGAAGAAGGGAAACGAATCGTAATCTCCAATCCCAATAAGTTGAACACAGATGGTTCAATCTCTATTGACTGGTTTTTCCCTTCTTGGGATGGACAATATGTTGCGTATGGAGTTTCAGAATCAGGTACTGAAGAGAGTGTATTGTATGTTTATGATATAACCAATAGTAAGCACCTGCAAGATGAAATTCCTAGAACGAGATGGGCTGATGTTGCTTGGAACACTGATAATTCAGGATTCTATTATACTAGATATCCACTCCCAGGTTCTGTAAGTGCTCAGGAAATGAATTACAATAAACATGTATACTTTCATCAACTAGGAACTGATTACAAAGACGATTCTAAGGTGTTTGGAGTAGGGAGGGATCCAGCAGAGAATTGTCACGTGTACACAAATCAAGATAATGAATGGGTTCTTCTGATTGCATCCAGATTTAATTCAGCTGATATATATCTCGCACGCAAAACTGATGATTGGAATCCTATTCCATTGATTGAAAGCAACGATGCTCTTTGTTGGGCATATCTTTCAAAAGACAGTGTTTTTCTCATAACCTTTCTTGATGCTCCGAATGGACGGATTATCAAATTCAAACTAAATGCTTTTTCTAATGTAGAAGACAATCCTGATAGCATCGTTGTTGTTGATGAAGGAGAGGATGCTATTAACAGGATTTCAACAAGTGGATATCTTTCATATACTACTCTCAAAAACGCAAGTAGTGTTGTCCACATCCACGATTTGGAATCTGGAGAATATATTGACTGTATAGAATTCCCTTCTCCTGTTACAGTCAATTCCATCACAGCGTGTCCAAGGACACACAAGCTCTATCTTTCTGTGTCTTCTTACACCTATCCAGACTCAATTCACATCTATGATATTGAATCTGGTTTAGACACGTTCTTTTCTCCAAAAGTAAATCTGGAACCAAATAGGTTCAAAGTGGAACAAATATGGTATAGGTCAAAAGACAACACCAATGTACCGATGTTTTTGATTTCTGATTCGAAGACATGCCCGAGTGAAAAAACTCCGGTTCTAGTTCGAGGCTATGGAAATGGTGGTATTTCGTATACTCCCATGTTCTTTCCTGAATATATGATATGGTTGGAAAAGGGCGGAGTTCTAGCTATCCCCAATATTCGTGGGGGCGGAGAATATGGTGAGAACTGGCACAAATATGGATCTAGAGAGTATAAACAAAATACCTATGATGACTTTATTTCGGCTATAGAATGGTTACACGCAAACGGTTATGGAAATCCCAAAACTACAGCCATAATGGGCAGAAGTGCTGGGGGATTACTCGTTGGGGCTGTTTTGGTTCAACGTCCAGATCTTTTTAGCTCCGTGTATTGTGCGGTTCCTCTTCTAGATATGCTACGGTATACAAAATTCACAGTGGCAAAGCTTTGGATGTCCGAATATGGAAACCCTGAGATGGAAGATGAATTTCAGTGGATTTATCCAATTAGTCCCTATCACAATGTGATTGATGGTCTTCCATATCCTGCAGTTCTATTCTATACAGCCTTGGGTGATATTCGTTGTGACCCGTCTCATGCAATGAAGATGGCCGCAAGAGTACAAGAATCCACGAGCAATAAGATAGAAGAACAGCCTATCCTCCTTAGTGTGAACCGTGAAGCAGGTCATGGTGTTGGTTTGTCTATCAAGAATTTAGTAGAGATTAGAACGAAGCAGGTCATTTTCTTTGCAAAACATACTGGTCTTAATTGGAACTAAAATGGAAAGCTTGTGTAAAATGAAGGGGGTAGCGAACTCCCCTTCGCATTTCTTTCTAGTCAGTACTACTTGTTACAGATCCTGCCAAGTAACCTCCAAAACCAATAATCCATGCAAGGATTGGGTTGATTGCCCATCTTTCGAGGGATCCTTTCGCCATCCCAAAGAAAGTCACTGTTGAGCCAGTTGGAAGTCCAAGATAGGGGATGAAGGCAATTGACAAGACCAGTGACATTGCACCAAGAACCACTGATATGATTGACATCGGTCTGGTCTGATGTGTATATGATGCCATTGCCGCGAAAGCTCCGAACATGATTGCAAGCAAGGTTGCAATACTATGCATGGGCTGCATGTAACCTGGAAACACTCCAACTCCTATTGCACCAATACCAGAGATGGTCAAGAGAATTGGAAGAAGTTTCTTAGATTTGGATTTGTATAGGAAAAATGCGCCGAGTACCATGAATGCACCCAACATGAAAACAGATAGATTGTAGATGAGTGCAGTTGGTCCTATTCCCAGCTCACTGACATAGTCGATACGGCTACTATATCCATCGTACCATGACTCTGCAGCAAGGATTCCAAGAAACCATTGAACGCCGCCAACAAGGAGCAAACTCCCACTTACTGATAGCGGATTGAACCGTGCTTTTATTGAAATTACAGATTCTTTCATTTTAAATCACAGGTATGCACCTGTAATGTTAGAATATAAGAGGTGCACAATCTTTGAGATACATCGTGGTCTGCGCCACAAACCGGTCTTTGAATGCTACTTACACATTTAGGCTGTTTTTGCCAATCGATTAAGAACGGAAATCTGTCCGATGTGCATTGCTTCATGCTCAATCAAATGAAAGAGAATCCACTCAATACTTACCTTCTCGGAGTCTACTTCAATAATAGAGTCGAGATCTTTGTCGGATAAGGTCTTCAAGAAATTGAACACATCTTGTCGAACTTCCTCAAGTTTTGAAAGATAGAACTCCACATCTTCTCCCTTTATCTGGTTAATGTTCTCCCTAAGTGGGAATCCATACTTCCACTTCTCATACTCCATCTCCTTTCCAGCTATGTCCTCAAAAATCCAACCCCATTCAACTGCAGCAATATGGAGAAGAAGTGTCCCAATAGTTTCAACCTTCTTTGGTTCTGGACTGAAATCAAGCACATCCTTCGAAAGGTCTTCTACTCTTCTCCTAAGACTCCTTCGAGTTCTTTCCAACATTGAGAATAATAAGGCTACGCGGGGCGAGAGTTCACTATTCCTATCCAGAAGGATTTGTTCGTCATCTTCAGTCAAATTCCTCAACCAAAATCTGGATTCTTTGTTTCTCTATTTGATGTTATGGTTGGACTATTTCTTTATTTGCGAAATTTCAAGGAAAGTTTCTGATACTGAAAGGACTATGTGGAGGAGGGTCAATAGACCCTCCTTGGAACCTAATCCTATCATTTACGTTTCAACCAAATCACGATTCCAACCACAATGATTACTCCTGCAACACCAATTCCACCAAAGAGGAGCAGTGGATCTATAGGACCGCCTCCTGACGGTGTTGTCGCAGTGGCTCCAGTCGCTATGAATGTGTATTGTACATGACTCCACACATCATCAGCATTTTTGGCATAGACATCGAGAGTGTGCTCACCATTGGAATTTGGAATTCCAGTCAACTCTGTTTGGTTCTCACCTGTGTCCCAGGAGAAGAACTTCTCTTCAGGCACCTCGCTAAACAGAATGACCGGCATAGTTCCCACTGGCTTTGTACTTCCGCTTGGGATGATCCGATGCTCAATCTCAATTGGTCCAGAGTAAGGTAGCTGGTAATTTTGAGCGACTGCACCATTGATTTTGATAGCTGATATATTGACAAAATTATTGCTTACCTCGGTTCTTACATAATGGAAAAATCCACCACCCCATACTGGATGGTCATAGACAGGAGCTCCGCCGCCCCCAGCTATGATTTGTGTAATTCCATTGAAGGTTAGTCTATTGAAACAGTGGTCATGTCCAGTAAGTAATAGCGTGACATTTTCTTGTTCATAGAGTGCCTGAATGGAGTTTCTCTCTTCCTCTGGAAGATCATTATACGCATCGTCAATGTGAACGAGTGGATACAATGGTCGATGGACAACGACGAATTTCATCTCGCTACTGGTTGTTGCGAGATCATTCTCCAGCCATGTTCGCTGAGCTCCAACTATCAATCCTTCATGACCCAGCTCCTCAGATGTTAGCATGGTAAAGTGTACACCAGCATAATCAAACGAGAAGTAGGGGGATGGTTCTGCGTATTGAACGAATGCATCGAAGAAATACTCTAGCTTCAACGAACCTGTCTTTGCCCCAGTATCGTGGTTACCAAGTACAGCATATATTGGAGCGTAATGACCAATGCGGTCGCTGATGTTGGTGAAGTAGTCCCACATTAGAAGATTATCCGCGTTGTTGTCAGTCACTTCCATGACATAATCACCCGTCATGATGACTATGTTTGGTTGTTCCGCAATAATCATCTCCGCAAGTTGAGCAAATTCCACCGGTTGCTCCAATGTTGTACTCGGCCGATTATCTCCTATGACAATCATTTTGAACGGGTCGCCCTCAGCTGGTGCTGTAAGAAAGTTGTAGATGGGACTTATAGTGCCATTCGATGCAACTTGATAGTAGTATCTTGAATCAATGTCTAGTCCAGATAAAGAAACATAATGATCTGTATCAAGCGTGGTGTTTGTTTCAATTTCAGCTATCGATGTGTTGAGACCATATCTCACCGTAGCATTCGTCAATCCTGCCGTTCGCCAGAAAATTACCGCCGAATTCTCAGTCACCATGTTGACAGTTGGTCCTCTAGGGAACGGGCTCACAGCGTTAGAAGTAATGTTTCTCTCAACTAGAGAGTACGATATTGTTCCTGTATTGTTCACAAAGACCGTGAGTATCGGGCTTGTGAACAGTGCCAATAGTAGAAATACTGACAGTTTTCTATTCAAGATAATCACTCTTCTACCAAAAGGTTTCGTGACTATTAAGAACTTGGAATTATAGATGAAACTACTGGATGTCATGGTGACCAATAGTAGAACTGCTTGTAGTATACATCCTCGAAACCATATTTTCTGTAGAGTCTTTGAGATACGTCATTGGTTATCGTTGTATCAAGGTATGCGTGGTTTGAGCCACTGTCTCTCAAGATTTTTAGTACATTAACAAACAAGAAGCTAGCAAGTCCTTTCCCTCTGGCTTCAGGCACCAACCCAACTGGTCCGATATCCGGTTCATCATCATCTCCAACATGAGTGATTACAAACCCGATAATGTCCCCCTCTTTTTCGAGAAGCAAAGATGCATCATCGATAT
>JBHLRT010000082.1:6247-6870 GCA_048882305.1 Candidatus Thorarchaeota archaeon | reverse complement strand
GGATATGATTGAAATCACATCAATCATGAAAGAGAGGATTCCAATCTTCTGTGTCGATACAATTGTCCATCATGGTAAGATAGTCTATCTACAGGCTGGAGATATTATCGAATGTCACAATGCAGCTTCTCCGCCGTTGAGGAAGCTCAGAGTTGTAGATGTTGATGAACCTGGAGACATTGTCTTCGTTTCTGTTGGTAAGCTAGGTGTAAACCTGTATCAGGCTGGAAAGGGCATCCATGCGGCGTGGAATGCTGTACGGCATGACCGAAAGGGGTGGATAGTTCTTCTTGCTCCTTGTGAGGATGGAATTGGAAGTACTGGATATGAGGAAGCAATGCAGGCTTCTAAGGACCTTGAGGTTCGCGATGCGCTTCGATTTGTAATTGAAAAGTATGGTTCGGAACAAACATTCAAGATTGGTAATCAGAAACCACCGGATCTCTTCAGAATACTCTTGGATGTTGCTGAGGGTAACATCAAAATCATCAGTGGCCTAGACCCTGATGAACTACGTAATGTTTACCGAATGGAAGGCTGTTCTGTAACTGATTCTTCAGAAGTCCAAAAGATTCTCCGCGACCTAGTGGAGAGATTCCTGAAAGAGATTCCAAATCCAAGGG
>JBHLRT010000082.1:0-6237 GCA_048882305.1 Candidatus Thorarchaeota archaeon | reverse complement strand
CTATGTTCTTGACGACCCCGGGCTCTTGATTAATGTGAAGAACCAGATTCATTGAGTATTAGTTCTTCTCTCAACGATAATCAGCGCTATGAACACGACCCCCACAACAATACCTCCAAGAAGTATAGGGATTTCAAAAGGGGCTGGAGGACTGAAATTCATTCCGAACTCAATGGCTTGCAAGATCATTATGTATCCATTTAAAGTCTGGTTGTAGTAATGATCCGCTGACATCGGACAATAGGAACCATATGGTGCAGAACCGGAAACTATGATGACACCCGTCTTGTTTAACCCCGCATAGGTTTCGATTGTGCACGCCACGAACGATCCGCTGTCTTCATTTTGATGAGCGATAGGTAGCATTGTATCTGAATCGTGAATATATGCCGCTGGACTGTAATATAGAAACGGAGTGACATTAGCAATAGTTGTGTTCTCTAATGCTACCGCATTTGCAAGTGAACTCGGTGTTTCATTTTTACTTCCATAGAGACATGTAGCTCCATGCATCAATACTGCATCAACGTTTCTCACAATATCTCTTACAAATGGACTCTTGCTAGTAACATTAGCAATGGGACGGTAACTAGCTTCACAATTGAGTTCGTTGTCCCAGATGTGTGTGGGTTCACCATAAACATGGGAACCAACTGCTTCAAGGATTAGTGTTGAATTTCTGTTTATGAATGGTCCACCAGGATCTGGGAAATCTGAATCATAGGCTACCCACAGAAACCGATTGCCTTCATTGAACCAATCTGCAACCGCAGTAATTTCATCTGGCAAAAAGCCATCCATAATGCCTCTTATTGATCCAAGTAAAAATCCATCCACATCCTCAAGAATGGATGCATTCAGCCCGCCATATGCAAAAACCAATTCATATCCTCTCTCTGTCAGATTGGCAAAGAGTAATGGATCAAACACCTCTCTTCCATAGACACTACTAGCTTGTCCATGCGAATAATCAATTAAGATCCTCTTGGGGGATTCATCAGATTCCGCGATCAAATATTGGGGATTTGCGATCAGAATCAACATGATAGAGACTAGAATTCCCACTGCTAAGGGACGCAAAAAAAAACCCTCCAGAACCTTGAGAGTTCTCCTCCTTGTAATAAATACACGATATTGTTTGCATAAGCTCATAATTCTTGGTTTGAACTGGAGGACTAAAGCCCTCCAGCAATGAATATCGATTTGTTATCGTGGTTAGGTCTGGCTAACTCATCTTCCACGTGGGACCATCCTTCGTGTCTGAAATCTCGATTCCTAGTTCACCAAGTTTGTCACGAATCTGGTCTGCTGTACCAAAGTCCTTTGTTTTTCTAGCATTCTCTCTGATGTCAAGAAGCAACTCAACAACGCCCTTTAGAACCTCCACAGATTGGTCGATTCCTTCTCGAATCTCTGCACCTTCTAGATTGACGCCTAGTATTCCAACCAGTTCCGTCAATACAGCCAATGCTTCTCTTAGAACAGCTGCTCCTCCGACATCTTTTGTGAGAGTGTTAATTTCCCTCACGAATGTGAATATCTCCGCAAGAGCACCAGGTGTGTTGAAATCATCATCCATCTCTCTATCAAAGCCCTCTCTGACCTTTTTAGTAGATTCTGCGAGTTTCTTGTCAGCTTCTGATTCACGACTGCCAATTTTCTCTAGGATAGAGATACGACCTCTCAATACATCAGCCGCATTTTTGATTCTTTCAAGAGTTTGGATTGCCTGCTTGACCGCTTTGTCGTTGTAATCGAGAGGTTGTCGATACTGACCAGTCACGAGATAAAGTCGGACTGCTTGATGGTCGTAGTTATCAAGCACTTCTCTCGCTGTGGAGAAGTTGCCTTCTGATTTGGACATCTTCTCACTGTCAATGGTAAGGAATCCATTATGAAGCCAATAGTTCACCGGGATTTCTATACCATATGCGACAGCAGATTGGGCAATCTCATTCTCATGGTGGGGAAAGATAAGATCCTGTCCTCCACCATGGATATCAAATGGAAGGCCGAGGTAATGTGCTCCCATCACTGAACATTCAGCATGCCAGCCCGGGCGCCCTTTGCCCCATGGACTTTCCCATGAAGGTTCTCCGGGTTTTTCAGCTTTCCAGAGTGCAAAATCGCGGGGATCTTTCTTGTTCTCATCCACATCTACTCTAGCCCCAGAAGAGAGTTCATCCATGGGAATCCTTGAGAGGGTTCCATAGGTTTCATATGCTGGTACGTTAAAGTAGACATCGCCATTCACTTCATAGCCGACTCCATTCTTTACAATGAGTTCGACCATCTCAACTATATCATCCATATGCTCAGTAGCTCGAGGATTCACAGTGGCTGGTTTGAGATTGAGTTGCTTTGCAATCACCAAGTATTCTGCAATGAACCTTGATGCAAGTTCAGAGACCTCAATTCCCTCTTCATTCGCTCTGTTAATCATCTTATCATCAATATCTGTGAAGTTGGTGATGTAGGTGACACGATAGCCTTTGTACTCGAGATATCTCCTAATGGTATCGAAGACAGCGAAAGATCTCGCATTTCCAATGTGTGGATAGTCATACACAGTCGGACCACAGACATACATTCGTACATGGTTTCCTTCAAGTGGTGTAAATTCTTCCTTCGACCGGGTCCGTGTATTGTATACCTTTAACATCATCACTACCCTCGATAGCCTCAGAGATTCTCTTTAAAAAGGCGTCTGCAAGTATTGCCTATATTGGCTGGCGTTCGCTATGAAAGATGAGTCTGATAAGGTGCTTGCAAAAGCGTCTGAGCTCTGTAATGATGAGCGTGAACTAGAGGCTGAAAGACTTGTAAAAGAGCAACTTGCAAATGACCCAGACAACCTCGACCTTATGACCAAACTTGGAGTCATTCAGTCTCGACTTTGTAATGACTATGAGGCTGAATCAACATTCAGAGCAGTTTTGGTCAGGAATCCAATTCATGAAGATGCAATCTGCGGCTTAGGTCGAATATTAGATCAGTCTTTACGGACAGATGAGGCTGAACAACTCTATAGAACTTTTCTTGAGAGAAATCCTGCTGGTCATTGCGCTTTGGAAGATCTATGCAGGATTTTACTCTCAGAGGGCCAAACTGATAGGGCTTTTCTATTAGCTCGAAATCAGATTGAACAGTTTGGTGATACTCCAGATGCATTTGATGCCCTTAGGTATATCCTTGAAATTCTTGAGGATGAACTTGATGAGGAGCTGAATGACGACCGAGAGAATGAAAACATCTTTTCATCTCTGATGAATAATCTATTAGAACAAGTTGAACTGGTGGATAGAATACAACGTATGGATGGTCTTTCAGTGAGATTTCAGGATGAACTGAAAGATGATAGAATCCGCCTGATCAGCGAACTTGAACATCTTGTCACCAGTGCTTCGAATAGGAACATACAAGTTTCGGATGAAGCACTTCATCGCATTGAAAATTTCAATAAGTAAAATATCGCTCTATATGAATATATGATTGCCTTCAAATTTTAACTATTATTATTATTATAGTTACACGAGTAATCTTAATAATAAACAGAAAGCCGAGGAAACTATGCAACTCTTACTCACGCCTGAGATTATCTTGACAGTTGTCGGTATAATGGGAATCATTTACGGAATAGTTCTTACTCTAAAAACCGTGGGTGTTCTTCGACCACTAAAACTTCAGGGGCGTTATTGGATTCTGGTTGCATTCCTTGTCTTCTTCTTCATGATGTATATTTTCCAGCTACTTACTCTCCTTGGGATTGTTGTTCTACCAATTTCGTTGGAGCTCATGGTATCACTCGTTTACATGGGTGGTGCTGTGTACGTTATTTTAACATCTTTTATCAGTCTAGGACTTTGGAGAAATGTTGCTGGAAAACCATTGACCGCGGAGGAAGCAAGAGAGATCTTCGCTAAACATGTGGGAAACGCTCCTCCAATGGATGTATTTAGTGCCAAGGACTACAGTGTCAATTGTAGTTTCTGTGGGGAGAATGTTGAATTTAGTTTGGTCGACGTAGTGAGTTCACACGCCGACAGCATAGAGAGAGGTATCGAAGTGCAATCTGGTATGGGGCTGAAAATGGTCGTTGTCTACCCACGACATGTCTGCAAGGATGGACTCAGGGAAACCCCTGTAAAGCTGGATGATACTTACAAGTACAGATCGCACGGAGAATCTCGTCCAGTATAGAGGGTTAGATATGCCAACTACAGGTTCAGTATTTCCTATTGGTGATGGAGGTGTAGGTAAAACTGCTTTATCGAGGTCTTTGGCAGAACACACTGAAGATGCGACCAAGTTTGAGTGCGTCGATGGTATCAAAAAAACAGTGAATATGGAGTTTGAGTTTGTCACAACGACATGTAAAACAGCGGATGAAGCAATTTGTATTCAGATGTATGTCCCGCCTGGACAGAGAAGCCTTGACCAAGCAGAAGAACTCGGTACCTTCGAGAAAATTATGGATACATACTCTTTCATGCCTAATATGCAAAATATCGCGGTTATTCTCTTGACCTACAAGCTAAGTGAGTTCCGTACACTGGCTGCTCTTGAGTCATGGCTAATGACTGCTATGATGCATGGACTGATTAAAGATCACACTAGTGTGGTTCTTGTTGGTACCCATCTTGACATCACACCTTTTGATGTTAAACCTGAACAGGTGCAACAAGCTGTAGAGTTTGTTAGGTCCAAGATTGAAGAGAATATTCCGAATTACAGAGCTTGCGTCGAACAAACTTATGTTTCAAATGTGACAGGCACGGGCATAAAGGAGCTTAAGCAGGACTTGGCAGAACTTGTCTGTATGGCACAACATTTGAGGCATGGAATCAAACCAGACTGTGAAGATGCTTGTGCAGGATGTTTGGATAAACGGTGCAAAGAGATAGCACCTATTCAATAGAACATTTCATTGCCACTGATATCCATTAATTTCACTCTTTTCTTTATCACTCAAAAAGATCAGGTGCTGACCTGACTCACTAAGTAACCAAACATGAATGTCTGTGTCTTGAAGGATGTCAAGCATCTTTATTCTCTGCTCGAAACTCAAACCCATTACCTTAAGCAGAGATGGTAGATTGATGACTCTGTCGAAGTTCTTCTTTGCTGCGGCAATTACTCTCTCCTTTGAACCTGCATCCATTTGTAGAATCTCTTTATCACGAAGAACTGCCTTTATCCTCATAGCTGATCACAACAACTCATTCATGACCACAAAATAAGCATGTTCGTTGTTATGCATAATCTCTATTTGCTCTCACACCACAGCTGCATAGGAGTTCACATGGACGTAGACAATCAGTTCGTTGTCGAACCAGCTGATGCTTGGGATTTATACTCGAATGCTTGGCATTCTGCCATGAATCATTACTATTGGTACAAAGATGATCCCGTGTTCGATTTCAATAAGCATGAAGAGATTGATGAGATGTTCTCTGATTTCGATGAACCAGAGAATCTGTTTCTAGTTGCTAGAATGCAAAATCAGGACGAGATAGTTGGTGTTCTTGGTCTTCGGTATCGCGACTTGGTGGCACGTATTAGGAGATGGGAACCTGCAGTAATCCCTCACTTTCAGGAGACTGGAATCTTTACTGCTCTGCTGCAACACGCATTGAGTGACTTATCCTCCATAGGTGTGAAGAGAATTAGTTGTTTGTTAAAATATCCGGAAGACACCCCTGACATTGCAGAAAATCATCTTCACCTGTATGACTCCTTTGATTTTGTTCGGGATCGTCCAGATTCAATTGACATGACTCTGTCTCTTAATGAATTTCAGATGAATGCTGAACATCCCGAGAGTGTCCACATTGAGACTGGAGAAGACTACACGTTTGAAGACCTAGCAAGTATCACTGTCAAATCCTTCACATCGACTGCTGAAGAACGCGAGATCCACGGATTTGACAAGACTGTCACAGAACACATTCAAGCTACAGCACTGTTGCAGAGAATGGCTGAGGGATTTTATGGTGACTCTCCTGATGAATTTCGAAAAATAGCTGTGGCTGATGGAGTACCAGCAGGCTTCCTTGGAGGATTTGTAAGCAAGTCAAAATACCAGCCGTCTACAGGAATCTTGGGACCTATGGCAGTACTCCCTGCATTTCGGCGACGAGGGATTGCATTATACTTAGTAGACGAACTTCTGAAATCAATGAAGGAATATGGCTGCGAGTATGCAGCTGTAGGAACTCCCGCCGCTAATTATGGTGC
>JBHLRT010000081.1:0-6991 GCA_048882305.1 Candidatus Thorarchaeota archaeon | reverse complement strand
CATTCTGTCGGAGTGAGAATAAACACTCAATTAGACCTCCTCATTGTCCAACCAATTTCTGAGAGTGAGTGCGGCTCTCTTGGACATACCATCGACCTCAGCTAGTTGTTCAACAGTAGCTTGTTTTACATTTTCGAAACTCCCAAATTGATGTAGCAATGCAGTACGTCTTTTTGGACCAATACCTGGAGCATCCTCAAGAATAGATCCGGTGAATCGTTTCTCTCTCAATTTCTTATGATATTTCTGAGCAAAGCGGTGGGCTTCATCACGTATGGCTTGAACCAAACGAAGGCCTTCAGATGCAGTTTCAAGGTTGATGCCTTTTTGGTTCTCCCGAGTGAACATTGTTTCTTCCCTTTTTGCCAAAGCTACAACCGGAACATAATCTAGACCTAGTTCCTCGAGGGCTTCCAATGCCATCTTGAGTTGGCCCTTACCTCCATCTATCAATATTAAGTCAGGAAGAACATCCTTTCTTTCCAAGACACCGTAATATCTTCTATACACAACCTCACGCATCATAGCATAATCATCAGGAGTGTCTTTCACCTTAACCTTGAACATTCTGTACCTCTTGTTATATGGCGCTCCATTCTTGAAGACAACACAGGATCCGGTGGGATCAGTTCCTTGGATATTCGAAATATCAAAGCCTTCAATCCGCATGGGGGCTTGAGCAAGTCCAAGAGCCTCCTTCAGTTCTTTCACACCTTGATGAACAATCTCTTCTTCACTCTCACCAAGAATCAACATTTTCCGAAGTGCGCGATAGGCATTCTTGCCTGCCATCTCTACTAATTCTTTGGTCCGGTCATCATCTGGCAACATAATCTCTACCGAATGACCATTGGCCTCTGAAAGCCATGTGCTGAGCTGAGTCATCTGGGAAATCTTGGCGGGGATTATTATCTGATCAGGTAAGCGTGGGATTGTGAAGTAAAACTGTTCGATGAACGCTTGAAGTACCTCAGTGTCAGGAGTGTCTAGGTCGATTTCAAAATAGAAATTATCCACTCCAATCATCCGGCCATTTCTGACAATCAGCATGTCAATGAGAGCAGCCTGCTCAGTTCGGGATATGCCTAGAATATCGCTGTTTGCACCTTCAAATCGAACAACTTTCTGACGACTCATTAGAACCTCAAGATCTGTCAGTCGGTCTCGAAATTCAGCAGCTTTCTCAAACTGCATCGCTACTGAGGCTTCGTCCATCTGATCTTTTAGAGACCTCCTCAAGTCATCTGGTCGGCCTTCAAGATAGTAACTCATCTGCTCAACAAGAGACTTATACTCATCTACTGAGATGTAGCCTTCACACGGACCAGTACATCTCTCAAGATGATAATCCATGCAGGCTCGCTTGACTTTCTCTGGATCTTTGCACATCGCAACTGGGATGGATTTCCGAATCGTGTCCAATAACCGCTCAAGGCGTTTTGTACTCCCATAGGGTCCATAGTATATCGCACCGTCTTTCTGTGCCTCTCGAGTTATTTCGAAGGTTGGAATCTTCTTTGTGGGGTCCAGTCTGACCCATGCATGACGCCTATCATCTTTTAGTGCAATGTTATATTTTGGTTGATGTTTCTTTATCAATGTCTGTTCCAGAACAAGTGCTTCACGCTCTGTGTTTGTCAAGATGGTTTCAAGGTCTCTCGCTAAGAACATCATCTCTCCAATTCTTCGATAGAGTCCAGTCTTCCTGAGATAGGAACTTACTCTTTTCCTGAGCGACTTAGCTTTTCCAATATAGAGTATCTTACCTTTCTCATCTTTCCACATATAGACTCCAGGACTATCAGGCAAATCCTGAACGAGTTTCTTGAGATCAGACATTGAATGTCATCCATCAGTTAGTAGGTGTTTGTTCTGATGAAACTACTATAAATCAGTGATTCGGAAGGTGCCAACGAGCTATCAGTTGTATATTCAGGTGCGATCTCTCGAACTCGGTATTACATTCGTCGTAGCTGACCGCCAACGGACAATTGCATCACACTCGGTACCTCGTGAGCATCCATAATACATGTACTGTGGACATGCTATACAGGGTGAGGTCTCTGGAGGATATTCCGAATCCGCAGACCGCTCAAGTTTCCTTAATTCAGCAACTCTTTTCTGAATCGAGTCATCATTTCGTCGTAAGTTTCGATCACAGATTGTGTAAGCTTCATCAATTCGTCCTAGATCTACGAGGGTCAAGGCAAGCTCTTCCCAGAAGGGAATGGGCCCGGGGTTTATTGATACAGCTTTTCGAAGGGCTTCTTCAGCTTCCTCAAGTCTCCCCACGGACCGCAAATACTTCCCTAATGCAAACCATGCTAGTACGTCTCTCGGAAAAGTAGCTATTCTTGTCCTGAGGTCTGATTCGTATATCGCACTGGATGTCTTTGCTGTCGGTGCCACTGTCGGCGTTGAGTCAGATGACTCGTTTCTTATTGTCATGTGTGTGCTAGTCCTCCCGGCGGACTGTGCGAACTGGTTGTCAGGGATTGACAACATAAACAAGTTCCAAAATTCCCGTTATATACCGTATGCGTATGGTGTTCGCATTATTTCAGTGTAATGAAAGAGTGATGATTGTCTTTTATCGTTAGAATAGAGGTTTATAATTACTTTTTTGCGTCGAAATCGTAGCCATTAATCTCTATTGCTAATAAAATATGCTATCCATCCTCAAATCATAATATATTCCTGTCTAGACTTTAGCATAATCCGAAATGTTTCTCGACAAATCGAAAATAGAAAGGCGCGTTTCAAAAAACACAAGAGATTCGAAGAAGTTTTAGGAGTCGAGGTACATAGTCGATGCAGGTTCGGGTGAGTGAATTGAGAAAACGATGGGTAATCCCATTATCTTTCATTGTTCTATTTCTACCCATGATGCTCCTCCCAGATCTCTCTGTTTCACTCACTAATCTGCCTGATGATTTGAATGTTGGACCGTATGTAGACAAGATAGTCTACAAGGTGATTAGCAACCAAGACCAGAGAATCTTAGCACTTCAGCGTGGAGATATCGAGATGGATACCAATTTTCTTGATCCAGTCTATCTTTCGGGATTTGAAATGATGCTTGATATTGATGTCATAACTACACCGAGAAATGGTTATGGTCATATCACAATAAATTGCCGGGACTATCCACTAAACATCAGTGGCTTAAGACGGGCATTTGCATATGCTTTCGACAAGACCAGAGTGACAAATGAAATCATGGATGGATTGTCTATAGAACACGACTCTCTGGTCCCGATAATTAACAGTTGGTGCGTTGAAGACGACTTTGATTGGCATTATTATGATGCTCGTCCAGATATTGGTAACCAGATACTTGACGATCTTGGATTTGAAATAAACTCCACAACAGGTTACAGGAATGCACCTAATGGAGAGCCATTTGACATAAAGATAGGGTATTCAGATTCATCACCAGAGATTGCTGGAGGTACTGCGCAAATAGGAGTGGATGCCCTTCTTTCACTTCATATCGATGCTATGAAAATGGTACCCACTGGCATAAGCCCTCTTGATAGCCATGGTAATTACGACATGATCTTTTATGCAACGAATTTTCGCGGTAATGATGTTGAATGGTTAGCATATGAATACTGGAGTGAATATGCTGATGTGCCCTATCAGAATCCAACAAACTTCAGAAACTTAACGTACGACAGCTGGAGAGACCAACTTCTTTATGGTGCATCCTATGAAGAGGTCTACGAAGCAGCTGCTGAGATGCAGAAGATACTACAGTATAATGTCCCTAGATTGGTAGTTTATGAGAATCTCTATATTCAAGCATATAGAAACGACCAATTCACAGGGCATGTCCCTGAACTTGGTAGTTACATTTCAGGTCCATGGACAATGAGGAAGATTCACCAACGAGCGGGAGGATTTGGGGGCACAGTTAATGTTGCGATTGCAAATGAACCTGATAGTTTCAACATCCTTGTTTCTGAGTCAGCATACTCTCACATAATATTCGAAGAACTCTGGCCATCGTTATACAAACTCGCCCCAGACCTCACTGCATATCCATACCTCGCTACAAATATGATTATAGAAACAAATGTAATCAATCCAGTAGTACCAGATGGACACATTCGATTTACGATTGACATCATAGAGAATGCAACATGGAGTGATGGAACACCTCTGACTGCTGAAGATGTTGCGTTTACATACAACTATGCTATTGAGAGTGGAGTGTATGATAATCCTGCAGCAACTGAGTTGTCGGACTTGGTTGCTGCTTATGCACCATCACCTCATAGGGTGGTACTCGAATACGCTACGGAATCATATTGGCATTTCTCACACTTTGCATACAGCTATGTCATTCCCAAACAAATCTTCAACGATATCGATGGAATTGGTTATTCCGGTTGGAACACATGGAATCCGGTTTATGATTCTGGTGAACCGCATGTGAATTGTGGACCTTTTATTTTGACCAACTATGTTTTAGGAGAATCCTATGAGATTAGTGCGAATTCGAATTTTGCGTTCTTTCCAGACGAACCACCACCCCCAGCGCCAGATTATACAGTGACAAACTCAGACACAAACACTGAACCAAATAATAACGGGGAACCTTTTAGTCTGACAACAATTGTATCTATAGCTGTTGCAGGGATTTCTACAGTAATCATCATTGTGATGGTGTTGCAGATTATGCGTTATAAGAAACACAAGTAGATTCAAAGAGGTTTTAGGAGTGAATGTGAACTATAGAATAGGAATCAGGTGAGAAGGTTGGGGAAAAGGTGGATTATCTCAGTGTTGATTATTATCCTGTTAGGAACTCTATCACCAACTCTTGATATAGTATGCGCTACATTCGATGTTCCACCTCAATTGAATGTGGGTCCCTATGTGGATAAGGTGGTCTACAAGGTAATCCCAAATGGAGACCAAAGGGTTCTAGCTCTCCAAGCAGGGGAAACTGAATTAGACCTTAGTTTCATTGAACCTGTGCATGTGCCAACACTAGATGCTGATCCGGACATCGATATCTATATCGCTCCAAGAAATGGCTATGGTCATTTCACAATTAACTGTGACAAATACCCCCTAAACATAAGCGGGCTGAGGAGAGCTTTTGCTTATGCTTTTGATAAGATGAGAGTGACATCTGAAACCTTCGACGGGTACAGTATAGAACATGATTCACTCATTCCCCCAGTAAATCCTTGGTGTATAGAGGATGATTTTGGATGGCATTACTATACAAACCAATCAGCTTTCGGCAACCAAATTCTTGACGACCTGAATTTCACGATTGATTCTGGTTCGGGATATCGTTTAGCTCCAGATGGGACTGCATTCAGTATTGTTATTGAATATGTTAGTCCAGGACTACCTATCGGGAATCCGGTTTTTATTGGAGTTGATGCACTTCAGTCACTCCACATCGATGCAACCGCACAAGCTGTAGCCTACAACGATATCGTACCGAGACTGGACCAACACCAAGATTTTGACATCGTCTTCTACGCTGTAAACTTTGAGGACTTTGACATAGAATGGCTTGCGTACGATTACTGGAGTAATTATGCGGATGTCCCATATCAGAACCCAACGAACTTCAGAAACACGACTTATGATAGCTGGCGAAATCAGTTGTTATTCGGGAAAACCTACGATGAAGTCTATGAAGCAGCCTCAGAGATGCAGAAGATACTGCAATATAATGTTCCTCGACTTGTCATCTACGTGAACACGTACATACAGGGATATCGGAACGACTGGTTCACAGGACAGGTTCCAGATCAGAGCAGTTACATCACTGGACAATGGACATTGAGGAAGATTCACAGGATTGATGGAGCACGTGGTGGAACAGTTTCGATTGCCGCAAATACTGAACCGGATAGCTTCAATTTCTTTGTGTCTGACAATCCAACTTCAACCTCTATCTTTCGGGAGGTATGGCCATCCTTGTATGCACAAGCACCGGATCTCACGCCATATTCATACTTAGCAGAAAGTATGCTTGTGGAGAACCATGAGGACAATGTACAGGTTGCAGATAATCACACTCGCTTCACTCTTGATATCATACAGAATGCTACTTGGAGTGATGGAACACCTCTGACAGCTGAGGATGTTGCGTTCTCATTCAATTATACTATAGAGTCAGGCATCTATGGAAACCCAGCGGCGTTGCAGCTAAGCGACCTATATTCGGTCTATGCAATGACACCCTACCGCGTTATCATCGAATTCAGTTCGGAGAATTACTGGCACTTCTCTCACTTTGCATACCAGTACATTATACCCAAGCACATCTTCAACAATGCAACGGGCATTGGATATCAAGGATGGAACACATGGAACCCTGTATTTGACCCTGCTGAACCTCATGTGACATGCGGACCTTATTTGGTGACGGACTATGATGCTGGCGAGTTCTATGAGCTCTCTGCTAATCCCGATTTTGCATTCTTTGAACCCCTACCGGTAACAGACCATCCCGTAACAGACTATCCTCCACCACCACCGCCACCGCCTCCTCCACCTGGACCATTTTTTGTTCTACTCCTAATTGAAGGGGCATTAGTTATTGTCCTAGTCTTCGCTCTGTGGAAGAACATGGAAAAATGATAGAACTAGTTCAACGGACCATACCGGACATTCGGACCAAAGAGAGCAGCACGCAGATGATTTCCGGTGTATGATTTCCATACCTCGCTGAGCTGTTCAGGTGTCCCCTGTGCCAGAACCTCACCGCCTGCATCCCCTCCTTCTGGACCGAGATCTATGACCCAATCAGCTGTCTTCACAACTTCGAGATTGTGTTCTACAATGATTGCAGTGTTTCCGGCGTCTACTAATCTGTTGATGACTCGTAGTAAGACATGAACGTCGGAGGCTGATAAGCCGGTCGTTGGTTCATCGAGTAAGTAGAGTGTCTTCCCTGTAGCCTTCCGCGACAGTTCTGAGGCTAACTTCATTCGCTGCGCTTCTCCGCCACTTAATT
>JBHLRT010000080.1:0-7024 GCA_048882305.1 Candidatus Thorarchaeota archaeon | reverse complement strand
AGTAAATTCTGATGATTGGGAAAGTAAACGAGGCAAGAAGATTGGCTTGGTGATAATTGGAATCGTTGCTCCATTTGTATGGGCTGGTTTCTATCTAGGTCCTCTATTGGTAGTTATATCAGGAATAATGCCACTTATCAAGCAATAATCTATCTCGCACGGTCTTCAAGGATTTCATCCCTGAAGTCTCTGTAGTATTTCCATCTTCCACTAATTGCTTGTGTAATTGAAAGGTGCTCTGGATATTTAACCACAAGACGCGCCTGTATCTCTTGTGCTTCAGTTGCGTTGCTCACCTGAAAAGTCATGAATATCATTGGTCTATCAACCACCTTCCAACTGACGATGAAACTATCCTCAAATATCAATCTCATCTCCTTATCCATCTCTAGCTGGTCTTCAATGGAGATTTCAGGGAACTCCAATCCATATGTGATTGCAAAGCCTGGGTCTACAACCCCTATATTTGTGAGAATAGTTTCATAGAGGAATCCTTGCTCTCTCATAAAATCCAAACGTTTTCTTACTGTTGCCGCAGACTTGCCCAGCTCCTTTGCTAGGTCCTTGATTGGCATTCGGCCATTCCAACGAAGTTTGTGAAGAATCTTCCAGTCAATCTTCTTCAAAGCATCGAGCTTCTTTGATGCTGGAAGCCCTACAGCTGAGGATGGTGGTGGAAGCATCTGGAATACCTCCAATTCCTTGACATTTTCACTGGATCTTAGAAACTCTATGACTTGATTTAATTCGCTGTTGTTTCTATAGACGATAACGACTTGACCATCAAGTTGCATTCCTGTTGACACACTTGTGATGAATGAGTAGTTTCCAATCTCGTCCTGTTCCTGTTTAGTGAAAAGATGTTTTAACCGTAGAATGATTAGTGCAAAACTGGCATTGTAAAGGCTTAGTTTAAGCTGTACATCAAATGATTCGATGATTCCGTGTTTCAGCATGTCTTCGACTCTATTCTTTATCGTATTGACTGATACATCGTATTTTTTGCTTAGATCAGTGAATGACACACGACAATTATTACTGAGTTCCTGAAAAAGCGCCTTGTCGAGTAAGTCCAAGATTTTCACCAACGATTTTTTTGCAATGACTGATTCAATAAAGACAATTCCGACTTAAATGAAATGCATTTTTTGAATCAAAGATTTGCCATGTTATTTTGTAGTTTTGCGAATCCTTACTTATTGTGAAATATAATGAACGAATATTACAATATTCACTCTATTCCATCTGTTGTATCAGAGCCCGATTTTGTTGGGTTTAATGGTACATTAAGAAGTCCAGTCAAGATGTTCCTTGGAGTCTTGATTGTATCACTAGCAATCTGTGCAGTTGCAATCAATCTACTAGCTGCCAGCATGACACTTTCAGGTCATATCTTCTGGCTAGTCTTCCATGTTCTCTACATTGGTGGACTTGTCTACTATTTTGTGAAGAAGTGGAAGCTTCAGTCTCGAGCTGTGGAGGTGAAATGATGTCTATCGAATTGATGATTTTGACATTCTTGACCTCAGTAATCCTTTGCGCAGTTGCTGGGGATGTTGTGAAGCGAAAAGGGATTCGGATCCCGAGAGTCACTCTTGTAGTCTTTCACCTCATCTATATCATAGGGCTTGTAGCATCCTACATTCTTCTATGAATTCAGAAGTGCTGCGGGCACAACGCCCTCAGCACAACAGACTATCTACCTCATCTTATCTTCGTAATAGATGTTGGGTCTATAATTGGATGGCCACTCTGGTGCATTATCCAGAATCTCTTCTATCTGCTCAATTGTGTCCTTTGATAGGGTGATATCTGATGCTCCCACATTCTCAATGACATGTTCGGGTTTTGTTGCTCCTACTAAAGCGGCAGATATTTCGGGTCGTCTGAGAACCCATGCTAAGGCCAGTTGTCCGGAAGTAATGTCTAGTGACGATGCAACCTCGCTAAGTTTCCTTACTTTGGCAAGATTATCTTCTGTGAGATATCGAGTCATTATCGTAGAGGTTGCCCCTCTACTCCCCTCCGGAATCCCGTCATTATATTTTCCAGTGAGGAGACCTCCACCCAGAGGACTAAACACAGTGAAACCCATACCATGAGTTTTTGCTACAGGCATGATTTCCAGTTCAATGAATCGTGCCAACATGTTGTACAATGGTTGTTCAACAATGGGCTTGTGAGCACCAAATTCTTTGGCAACTGCATTTGTTCGTTCGAGCTGAGCGGCTGTCCAAACCGAAGTTCCCCAATGGCGAACCTTACCAGATCTAATGAGGTCATCCATAGCCATCACGGTTTCTTTCACTGGAGTTGTGTAATCGTATCTATGCAGAAAATAGATGTCAATATAGTCTAGATTCAAACGATCAAGTGTTCCCTCTATAGCATTCATAATGTTCTTCCTACTGTTTCCCCAATCAGTGATGTCTTCACTCGTTGGCCAGAACACCTTGCTTGAAATTACTAGGTTTCTCCTACTGACGGTTTCATCTTGAAGAAACTCACCTATGACTTCCTCTGCTTTTCCTCCCGCATAGATTTCTGCAGAGTCGATGAAGTTGATCCCATTGTCCAACGCAGTAGCCATACATTTCTTGGCCATTTCATTCTCTACTGTCCCACCATATGTCAACCACGAACCAAGAGAAATCTCACTTATTTTTAGTCCACTCTTTCCAACCTTTCGATATTTCAATTAATCATCTCCGGACGAAAGTCTATTTTTTAACGATAGTTAATAGATTATTATGTCTTTAGTTTTATCGATGTTTGGATCCCATTTTGTACTTCCAGTCAGAAATCTTAAATATCATCTGTGGAAAATTATATCAAATGTGATATATCAGCTGTGATAGATTACGATTAAGATAATGACTAGTTCGGCTGTGAATCAAAACATGTTCAGTCCCTTCCAAAGGATAGTAGAGGTGTTTCGAGAAAAAGGAGCCACAACGCCTGAGAACGCAATGACCTTGAAAGAGCTTGGTCTTCCTGAAGAGTTGGAACTCGTCACTCCCCCGATTCACCCCAACAAATCTCCAATCATAAAGAAAGGCAAAAGGTACTATCTATCTGAGATGCGCCTTGAACTCTTCATGAATGAGTTTAGTCAAGCTATTGATCCGCTGCGGAAATGGATTCAGCATACTGCAAAGGTGCCTAAGGGATTCCTTAGGTACCGTGTACTTTTCAAACTCAAGGAACGTCCGATGTCTGGTGCTGAGCTGACCAAAGCGATAGCAGAAGAGATGGGTGGTCGCTGGAAACCAAAGCCTGGCTCTATGTACCCTCTTTTGAAACACTTACTTCAGGATGGACTTACTCGCGAATTGTCAGATGAAGATGGAAGAACTCGACGATATGAGATCACTGAAAGAGGTCAGAAGTTTGTTGAAGACTTAGTGAGTCAGAGTGGTAAGCTTCGTGAGAAGATTGACCTTGGATTCACTCCTTTTCCACCGCCATTTCTCCCCTTGCTTAATCACAATGAGGATGCCCCACCATCAATCCGGAATCTCTTCAAGGCGCTCATTACTCTTCAACAGGTGCTTGGTAACGATCCCTCTCCGGAGATTCTCAATGACCTCGCACGAGCAGCAGACCGTTTTACCAAGGATCTCGAGAAAATTCGTAAAAAGACTGCAACATCAAAAGCAGTTGACTAGCAATGCATCAAGATCACTTGTCCTTAATGAAACCTTATAAAGAAGTCAAGTTCCAAGCTACACGCCGTTGAGAATAAGGTGCGAAGCATGTCCAATCAAGAAACTCATCAAGACGAAGAAACGACTCTCAGAGATGAACTTCTGGGTCGCTTCGAACGAGACAAGTATGGTCTCAAGAACCGTGAGATATCCGTTATGACAAGGCTGAGCACAGACATTGTTGATATTCTTGACGCAATGGTTGAACTTGAGATTTTCAAGAGTCGATCTGAAGTTGTCGCCTCCTTTGTTGAGAAATCAATCATGGAGAAGAGGAGTCTTTTCGAGTCCATCCAGAAACAAGCCAGTGATATTGAAAAGAAACGGGAAGCCGCTAAGCAACTAGCCTTTCAAGCGATTCAGTCAAAGACCAAAGAGAAGTGAAGTAATCTTTCACTAGTTCTATTTATCAGCCGGCTCCCAGAGTTCAATCTTGTTTCCTTCTAGGTCAATGAACCAGGCGAATTTTCCCTCTTCAGATTCTTGTATACCTCTTTCATCTATCTCCACGTGCTTTTTCCTCAAACGTGTTACCATTTTGTCAATATCGTCTACTACGAAATTAATCATCCATGTTGAATCGCTAGGATTGAAATATTTGGTATCCTCAGGAAATGGGCCCCAAAGTGTGTATCCAGGCTTTCTCAATTCCGACCACATGAAATAGATATAGCCTCCTTCATCTGGTTTTAGTCCCAAATTCTCAACATACCATTCTTGGAGTTTTTTGTGATCTTTCGACTTGAAGAATACGCCTCCGATTCCTCTTACTGACATATTCACTTTCACCTTTGATAACAATATTGTAAATTCATATGTGAATTCAGGTATGGTCTAAATGAGAGTAAAAGCAATACATTTTGATCATGAGGCTAATTGTTGATATCATCTGGCAGAACTAACATATGGTGACGATGTTAGGTTCAGATCATGCCAACTTCATGGGACGAGGTAGCAGAGGACTATCACAAGACTGTTGGTGAAACAGGGGACTCGTATCACCGGAACTTTGTCAATCCTGTCATCTTCGAGATTCTAGGTGATGTCAAGGATAAATTAGTACTCGATTTAGCTTGTGGTCAAGGATATCTCTCCAGAATTCTAGCAAAGAAAGGGGCTAATATCATTGGTCTAGATGTTTCTAATGAGATGCTTCAGATTGCTATGGCCTCTGAAGAGTCCGATCCTCTTGGAATCAAGTACGTGCATTGCAACTCGGCTGATATGTCTGAGGTTTCAGATGCATCAATCGACTGGATAGTTTCAACATTTGGGTTCCACGATATCAAAGAGATTGAAGACACCATTCAGGAATGTAGTCGTGTTCTGAAGAAAGGTGGGAAACTAGTCTTTGCGATTCCACATCCATTCTCATATTCCAAACGTGCAGAAGATGATGAGGGGTACTTCCTTAAGATGAAACAATACATGTCCATTAGGGAGATTCCGCATCCGAAGTACAAAGAGACCGATGTGAAGGCATATCATAGACCTCTCAGTTTCTATTTTGAGAAGTTTTTCTCAGCTGGCTTTCATATGATAGCGTTCAGAGAAATCACAACTAATCTCCAACGAGGTCAACCAATCAAAGATGAGCGCTTACTGGCTTATAGAAAGGAGATACCTGGATTCCTAGTTGTTGGTTTTGTGAGGTCATGAAAACTGTGTCAGTGTGTGCGCTTTAGCCAAAGCTACAGATTCTTGATCCCAGTCACCAAAATTCTGGGCAGCGAGCTGAAGGTATCCAACTTCACTAGGATCAATTCCCAAATGCGCACAGATAACAGCGTCCAATTCAAGCGTATCATCACAGGTCCATACAACTCCCTTATTATTGAAAATCTGAGGTTCTAGTGTCATTCCTCTAGATGCTGTTAAGACTCCCTCTACAACCCCTTTTGTCTTGAACAATGAACGATATATCTTGTTCATGTCAACTATACTCGGATTCATTGCTTTATTCATTTCACCGTGGTATTTTCCACGATCTGGGCCCGGGATCATACCAAAGAGATTCTTGAGGGTTAAGGAGATAACAATATCCTCTCCCATGAACTTGAGTTTCGATAAGTTGAGGAGCGTACCATCACTTAGGTCATACAATCTTTGCGGGACAAAAGAAGCCATATCCTTCATCACAAGAGGAGAGTAGGAGTCTTCAACGATTGCATGTATGGTTTCTTCATCAGCAGTTCGGTTCGCCCATACCTCTTCTGTTATGTTGAGATACTCAACATCGTGTTTCTTCAATACCTTGTCAATACCTGAATATTCGAGAAACCACTTGTCGGATTGTCTTAATGCATCGCAGTTGAAGGGTCCATATTTCTTTTCTTCAACCGCTTCTCTGCATCGTGCCCACCCATAGCTCTCAACTATTAATGCCTCGCCATTAATTGCAGATAGAGTCCAATCCAAAATCTCTGCTTCTGTGAAAACTACAGAGAATCCCCAATTTGGTTTGATAACAACTGGTGGCTTTAGATCTAGGTTTTTAATTGCTTCTATGAACGACTCTCTATGAACGCCATCTTGGAATGAAACTCGTCCGAATCTAATGGAATTAACCTGCTGCATCATAACACAGAGGTTTGAAAACTATGATAAGTAAGGTTCACTCGGAATATGCGAGCAGTAAGTTTGTTGAAGTAATCAACAACTAGGAAAATGAGGTGACCTCTATTTGACATGTTATTTCAGACACATGAATGGAATCTTTACTGAGCTTGGCGTCGAAGTGACACCGGAAAATAAGAAGGATATCGATAAGGCGATTCACAAACTTGTTGGTGTGGAGTACAAGAACTGCTCTGCATCGTGGAAGGAAATTAAGAAGAAGCTCGCTGAAGATGAGGCTGGATTCATGAAAGCACTCGACGGTGCACTTGGTAAACTTTAGCGATTCTTTCGAAACCAGTCAACAGCAAAATCAATCAAATCTCTCATTGGTAAGAGACTTGATTCAGCGATTCCAACTTTCATAGGCTTGTAGTTGATTGAATTCTCAAAGGCCAAACCAACATCCTGGAAGTCACCGGAATCATAAACAATCTCCTCCCATGAGGCCCACTTTCGTTCTCCATTTTCAATGATTGCAGCTCCTGTAATCTGTGTTGGTGTATCACTACTACTGGCCTTGCCCTCTGCATGATGGAGCGCCGTGTTTGATTCATGATCAACACCGATGAGAAGTATCTTGCTAGCTAATCTGTACAAAACGCCCCACGGTGTCCTGTCACCATAGGAGTCTTCCAGATCATGCTCCTTTACTATCTCTCTGGCATGAAATCCCCATGCAGTGCACGAAACCTGTGGGT